>NZ_OZ026537.1:0-300000 GCF_964020165.1 Buchnera aphidicola (Drepanosiphum platanoidis) | reverse complement strand
GCTGAAGTTGAGATTAAATAAAAATTGTTAAAAATTTAATTTTAATTTTTAATATTTAGTCGCTGGTGATTAATAAAGTCACCAGCTTTTTTTAGTTTTTTACATATTTAAAAAAAAATTTTTATAAAAAAAATTAAAAATAAATAAATTCAAAATCCCCCCCTCCAAAATAAAAATTATTATAATTATACTTATGAAGGTAAAATGAATTATTCTAATACAGAAAAAAAAAGAATTCGAAAAAATTTTGGAAAACAATCTCAAATTTTAAAAATTCCATATTTACTCTCCATACAAATAGATTCATACAAAAAATTTATAAAAAAAAAAAAAAATTCTAATTTTGGATTAGAATCAGCTTTAAAGTCAATTTTTCCAATAAAAAATTATAATAAAACTTCTGAAATACAATATGTTGATTATAATTTAGGAAAATGTCATTTCACTGTATCAGAATGTTTAAAAAGAGGAGCCACATATGCAGCTCCTCTACGAACAATTTTAAGACTAATAATTTATGAAAAAAAAGAAAATTCTAATATTTATATAAAAAACATAAAAGAACAAGAAGTTTACATGGGGGAAATTCCATTAATGACAAAAAATGGAACATTCGTAATTAATGGAACAGAAAGAGTAGTTGTATCTCAATTACATAGAAGCCCTGGAGTATTTTTTGATAGTGATAAAGGAAAAGTTCATTCTTCTGGAAAAATTTTATATAGCGCTAGAATTATACCTTATAGAGGATCTTGGTTAGATTTTGAATTTGATGCAAAAGATCATATTTTTGCAAGAATTGATAGAAGAAAAAAACTACCTGTCAGCATTTTATTAAAAGCTTTAGGATATAATGAAGAGGAAATATTAAAAATATTTTTTAAAGAAACTACTTACAAAATCAAAAAAAATAAAATATATATGGTTCTTGTTCCAAAAAGATTAAAAGGAGAAATTATACCATTTAAAATATTAAAAAAAAATGGCAATATTTTATTTAAAAAAAATCAAAGAATTACTAATAAACATATTGAAAAAATCAAAAAAAATAAAATTTCTTATATTAAAAATATTTCTTATGATTATTTAATTGGAAAGATTTCTTCAAAAAATTATAAAAATCCAAAAAATAATAAAAACATTATAAAAGCTAATCAACCATTTACAAAAAAAATAATAAAAAAATTTAAAAAATATAAAATTAATAATATTAAAACTATATTTACTAATAACTCTGATCACGGATCATATATTTCTGATACATTAAAATTTGATTTAGTTAAAGATAAATCTCAAGCATTAATGGAAATATATAGAATTATGAGACCAGGTGAACCACCAACCAAAGAATCATCTGAAAGATTATTTAAATCATTATTTTTTTCTGAAGAAAAATATGATTTATCTCCTGTGGGAAGAATGAAATTAAATAAATCTATAAAATCAAAAAAAAAAAATAAATCTGGAATTTTGAATAAAAAAGATATTATAAACGTTATTAAAAAATTAATTAATATTAAAAATGGAAAAGGAATAGTAGATGATATTGATCATTTAGGTAATAGAAGAGTGCGATCTGTAGGAGAAATGACAGAAAATCAATTTAGATTAGGTTTAATTCGATTAGAGAGATCTGTAAAAGAAAAAATTTCTTCTAATGATATAGATAATATTATGCCTCAAGATGTAATAAATGCAAAACCAATTTCAGCCGCAATAAAAGAATTTTTTAGCTCTAGCCAATTATCGCAATTTATGGATCAAAATAATCCTTTAGCAGAAATTACCCATAAAAGAAGAATATCTGCGTTAGGAATTGGAGGATTAACTAGAGAAAGAGCTGGATTTGAAGTAAGAGACGTTCATCCAACTCACTATGGAAGAGTATGCCCAATAGAAACCCCTGAAGGTCCAAATATTGGATTAATTAATTCATTATCAGTATTTGCTAGAACCAACAAATATGGATTTTTAGAAACACCTTATCGAAAAGTAATAAAAGGAATTGTAACTAAAAAAATTTTTTATTTATCTGCTATTGAAGAAGGAGATTTTATAATAGCTCAAGCTAATACTAAGTTAGACAAAAAAAATAGAATATTACATAAATTAGTCCCTTGTAGACACAAAAATGAATCTAATTTATTCGAAAGAAAAAAAATTAATTATATAGATGTATCTCCTCAACAAATAGTATCAGTTGGAGCATCTTTAATACCATTTTTAGAACATGATGATGCTAATAGAGCTTTAATGGGCGCTAATATGCAAAGACAAGCTGTTCCTTTAATAAAATCTGAAGCTCCTTTAATTGGAACTGGAATGGAAAAATTTGTAGCAAAAGATTCAGGTTCTACAGTATTGTCTAAAAAAAAAGGAATAGTAAAATATTTAGATTCATACAAAATTATAATCGAATCAAATAATAAAAATTTAAAAAAAAATGAATTAGGAATTCATATTTATTATTTAAAAAAATATAATCGTTCAAATCAAAATACTTGTATTAATCAAACACCGTGTGTATCTATAGGAGAAAAAGTTGAAAAAAATGATATTATAGCAGATGGCCCTGCAACTGATTTAGGAGAATTAGCTTTAGGCCAAAATATGCGTGTTGCATTTATGCCATGGAATGGATATAACTTTGAAGATTCAATATTAATTTCTGAAAAAGTCGTTAAAGAAAATAGATTTTCAAGTATTCATATTCAAGAATTATCTTGTATTTGTCGTGATACAAAATTAGGAAAAGAAGAAATTACAGCCGATATACCAAATGTAGGAGCTTCAGCATTATCAACATTAGATGAATCTGGAATAGTATATATAGGAGCTGAAGTTAATGGAGGGGATATCTTAGTAGGAAAAGTAACTCCTAAAGGAGAAACTCAATTAACACCAGAAGAAAAATTATTACGAGCAATATTTGGAGAAAAAGCTTCAGATGTAAAAGATTCATCATTAAGAGTTCCAAACGGCACTTCAGGGACAATTATTAATGTGCAAATTTTTACAAGGGATGGAGTAAAAAAAGACAAAAGAACTTTAGATATTGAAAAAATTAATTTTAAAAAATCTAAAAAAAATTTTAAAAAAGAATTTACTGTTTATAAAAAACATTTTTTTAAAAGAATAACAAAAATATTAAAAAAAAATGATATTTCTTTTGAAAATAATAAAAATGATTTTGAAAAAATTTTTATGTTAAAAATAAAAAATAAATCTATAAAAGAAGAAATTATACAATTAAAAAAACAGTATTTTACTTTAAAAAAAAAATTAAAAAAAAAATTAAAAAAAAAAAAAAAAAAAATTTCTCAGGGATGCGACTTATCTCCAGGAATTTTAAAAATTGTAAAAATATGTTTAGCTGTAAAAAGAAACATACAACCTGGAGATAAAATGTCTGGAAGACATGGCAATAAAGGAGTAATTTCTAAAATAAATCCAGTAGAAGATATGCCTTATGATGAAAATGGAGTTCCTGTAGATATTGTTCTAAATCCTTTGGGAGTTCCATCAAGGATGAACATTGGTCAAATTTTAGAAACACATTTAGGAATGGCAGCTAAAGGAATTGGTGAAAAAATATCTAAATTATTAAAAAAAGAAAAAAAAATATTTTTTTTAAGAAAATTTTTAAAAAAAATATTTACTCAAAATAATAATATATCTCAAAAAATTGATTTCAATAATTTTACTAATGAAGAAATTTTAGAATTATCTAACAACTTTAAAAATGGGATTTCAATGGCAACTCCAGTATTTGATGGAGCTACAGAACTTGAAATTAAAGAATTTTTAAAATTAGGAGGATTTGATAAATCTGGTCAAATATTACTTTTTGATGGAAAAACAGGAGAAAAATTTGAAAGATTAGTCACTGTAGGATACATGTATATTTTAAAACTAAATCATTTAGTAGACGACAAAATGCATGCTAGATCTACTGGATCATATAGTTTAGTTACTCAACAACCATTGGGAGGTAAATCTCAATTTGGAGGTCAAAGATTTGGAGAAATGGAAGTTTGGGCATTAGAAGCATATGGAGCATCTTATACTTTACAAGAAATGTTAACAGTAAAATCAGATGATGTTACTGGTAGAATAAAAATGTATAAAAATATAGTCGATGGAAATCATAAAATGGAACCTGGAATGCCAGAATCATTTAATGTTTTAGTAAAAGAAATTCGCTCATTAGCTATTAATATCGATTTAGAAAATTAATAATATTTATAAAAAATTTAAAATTTTATCAATCGTTTCAATTTAATAGGAAATAATTTTTGAAAGAATTAAAAAAATTTACATCTTTAAAAAATAAATCTAATGATTTTAATTCAATTAAAATTTCTTTGTCTTCTCCTGAAAATATTCGATCATGGTCTTATGGAGAAGTAAAAAAGCCAGAAACTATTAATTATCGAACTTTTAAACCTGAAAGAGATGGATTATTTTGTTCTAGAATTTTTGGGCCTATAAAAGATTATGAATGTTTATGCGGAAAGTATAAAAGATTAAAACATAGAGGAGTAATATGTGAAAAATGTGGTGTAGAAGTTACTCAAAGCAAAGTTCGAAGAGATAGAATGGGACATATTGAATTATCATCTCCAACTGCTCATATTTGGTTTTTAAAATCATTGCCATCTAGAATTGGATTATTATTAGACATGCCTTTAAAAGACATTGAAAGAATATTATATTTTGAATCTTATGTAATAGTAGATTCAGGTACAACGAATTTAAAAAAAGGAAAAATTTTAAATGAAGAAAATTATTTAGATTTAGAAAAAAAATTTGGAGATGAATTTATTGCTCAAATGGGAGCTGAAGCAATACAAACATTATTAAAAAATTTAAATTTAAAAAAAAAATATAAAGTTTTAAAAAAAGAGCTAGATAAAATTAATTCAGAAACTAAAAAAAAAAAAATTACAAAAAGAATTAAACTTATAGAAGCTTTTATAAAATCAAAAAATAAACCAGAATGGATGATATTAAATGTATTACCAGTTCTTCCCCCTGATTTAAGACCTTTAGTTCCATTGGATGGAGGAAGATTTGCTACTTCTGATTTAAATGATTTATATAGAAGAGTTATAAATCGTAATAATAGATTAAAAAGATTAATAGAATTATCTGCTCCAGATATTATTATAAGAAATGAAAAAAGAATGCTTCAAGAATCTGTCGATGCTTTGTTAGATAATGGAAGAAGAGGTAGAGCAATTATTGGATCCAACAAAAGACCTTTAAAATCTCTTGCAGATATGATAAAAGGAAAGCAAGGAAGATTTCGTCAAAATCTTTTAGGAAAAAGAGTAGACTATTCTGGAAGATCAGTAATTACTGTAGGGCCATATCTAAAATTAAATCAATGTGGATTACCGAAAAAAATGGCTCTTGAACTTTTTAAACCTTTTATATATGGAAAATTAGAATTAAAAGGATTAGCTAATACCATAAAATCTGCAAAAAAAATGGTTGAACGAGAAGATCCTATTGTCTGGGATATTTTAGATGAATCAATTAAAGAACATCCTGTTCTTTTAAATAGAGCTCCGACTCTACATAGATTAGGAATCCAAGCTTTTGAACCTATATTAATCGAAGGAAAAGCTATACAATTACACCCTCTAGTATGTGCAGCCTATAATGCAGATTTTGATGGTGATCAAATGGCAGTTCATATTCCATTAACTCTAGAAGCTCAATTAGAATCTAGAGCATTAATGATGTCTACAAATAATATTTTATCACCAGCAAATGGAGAACCTATAATTGTTCCATCTCAAGATGTAGTATTAGGAATATATTATATGACTAGAAAAAAAATAAATGGAATAGGTGAAAAAATGATTTTAACTGGTCCTAAAGAAGCTGAAAAACTTTATAAATTAGGATTAGTAGAATTACATTCAAAAGTAAAAGTAAGAATAACAGAATATAAAATCAAAAAAGAAAAAAAAATAAAAAAAAAAAAAAAAATTGTTAATACGACTATAGGGCGATCTATTTTATGGATGATTGTACCTAAAGGATTACCTTTTTCTATGATTAATAAAACGTTAAAAAAAAATACAATTTCAAAAATGATAAATGTTTGTTATCGTATTTTAGGTTTAAAGAAAACTGTTATTTTTGCAGATCAAATTATGTATACTGGATTTTATTATGCTGCACGCTCAGGATCTTCAGTTGGAATTGAAGACATGGTAATTCCTTTAGAAAAAAAAGATATTATTTCAAAAGCAAAATTAGAAGTTTTAGAAATACAAGATCAATTTCAATCAGGATTAGTCACTTCAGGTGAAAAATATAACAAAATTATTGATATTTGGGTCTCTGCAAATGAAAAAATTTCTAAAACAATGATGAAAAATTTATCATTAGATTCAGTAATTGATAAAAGAGGAGAAAAAATAAAACAAACTTCTTTTAATAGTATTTTTATGATGGCCGATTCTGGAGCTAGAGGTTCAGCAGCTCAAATTAGACAATTAGCTGGAATGAGAGGTTTAATGGCGAAACCAGATGGTTCTATTATAGAAACCCCTATTACTGCAAATTTTAGAGAAGGATTAAATGTTTTACAATATTTTATTTCTACTCATGGTGCTAGAAAAGGATTAGCTGATACAGCTTTAAAAACTGCTAATTCTGGTTATTTAACTAGAAGATTAGTAGATGTTGCTCAAGATCTCGTAGTTACTAAAGATGATTGTTTTACAAAAAAAGGTATTTTTATGACATCTATTATTGATGGAGGCGATATAAAAAATACTTTAAAAGAAAGAATTTTAGGTCGAGTTACTATAAAAACAGTGTATGAAAATAATTCAAAAAATATATTAATACCTAAAAATACTCTTATTGATGAACAATGGTGTAAAATTATAGAAAAATTTTCTATTGATATTATTAAAGTAAGATCAGTAGTTCATTGTGAATCAGATTTTGGAGTATGTGCGTATTGTTATGGAAGAGATTTAGCTCGAGGTAATTTAGTTAAAAAAGGAGAAGCTATCGGAGTAGTTGCCGCTCAATCTATTGGAGAGCCAGGTACACAATTAACTATGAGAACTTTTCATATTGGAGGAGCAGCTTCTAGAATAGCAACTGAATCAAATATTAAAGTAAAAAATATTGGTTATATATCCTTAAATAATGAAAAATATGTTATTAACTCATCTAACAAAATTGTTATTACATCTAGAAATGTAGAACTAAAAATATTAGATAATACTAAAAGAATTAAAGAAAGTTATAAAATTCCTTATGGATCAACTTTAAAAAAAAAAATTGGAGAAAAAGTATTTCCAGGAGAAATAATAGCAGTATGGGATCCTCATACTATTCCTGTAATTACAGAAGTCAATGGATATATTAAATTTATAGACATGATTGAAAATCAAACTATTGTAAAAAAAACAGATGATTTAACTGGTTTGTCTTCTATAGTAATATTAGATCCTTCTGAAAGAAGTGCAATTGGTAAAGATTTACGACCATCTTTAAAGATAATAAATAAAAATAATGAACAAGTTTTAATTCCAGGAACAGATATGCCTGCTCAATATTTTCTTCCGGGAAAATCTATTATTCAATTAGAAGATGGATGTAAAATACAATCTGGAGATACTTTAGCTAAAGTGCCTCAAGAATCTTTAGGAACAAAAGATATTACTGGGGGTCTTCCTAGAGTTGCTGATTTATTTGAAGCTAGGAGACCTAAAGAAGTAGCAATATTAGCCGAAAAAACTGGTGTTGTTTCTTTTGGAAAAGAAACAAAAGGTAAAAGAAGATTAATCATAACTTCTATTAATGGAAAAAAAAAATATGAAGATATGATTCCAAAATGGAGACAATTAAATATTTTTGAAGGAGAAAAAATAGAAAAAGGAGATGTAATTTCTGATGGGCCAGAATCTTCTCATGATATCTTAAGATTAAGAGGAGTTCAATCAGTTACAGAATATATCATTCATGAAGTTCAAGAAGTATATCGTTTACAAGGTGTTAAAATAAATGATAAACATATAGAAGTTATTATTAGACAAATGTTAAGAAAAGCCACTATTTTAGATAAAGGAGATTCAAAATTTTTAGATGGAGAACAAATTGAATATTATAAAATTAAAACTGTAAATAAAAAATTAAAATATAAAAACAAAAAAAAAATAAAATATATAAGAAATTTATTAGGAATTACTAAAGCTTCTTTAGCTACCGAATCTTTTATATCTGCCGCATCTTTTCAAGAAACTACAAGAGTTTTAACTGAATCCGCTGTTGCTGGAAAGATAGATGATTTAAGAGGGCTAAAAGAAAATGTTATTGTTGGTAGATTAATACCAGCAGGAACAGGATATTCATATCATCAAGATAGAATTTTAAAAAATAAAAATAAACAAAAAAAAATAAAAAATAAAAAATTTTCTAAAAAATCTCAAATTAGTGCTGAAGAAGCTACAGCAAGTTTAGCTGAACTATTAAATTCTAGTAATTTAAAGTAAATAATAAAAATTTATTATTTATAAAAATTTTTAAAACTTTCATTTTATAAAAAATTTTTATAGGAAATTATCATGAATAAATCACAATTGATAGAAAAAATTTCAAAAACAGTAAAATTATCAAAAAAAATTACAAAAATTATTTTAAATGCTATTTTGTCTGAAATTACTAATTCTTTAAAAAAAGGTAAAAATGTACAATTAGTAGGTTTTGGAACTTTCAAAGTAAATAAAAGAGCTGCAAGAACCGGAAGAAATCCAAAAACTGGAAAAGAAATTAAAATATCTGCAACAAAAGTACCATCATTTACTTCTGGGAAAACTTTAAAAGAAGCTATAAAAAAAATTTAATAAATATTAAAAAAAATTTAATAAATATTAAAAAAATTTTAATAAAATATTTTACAAAATTTTTAAATTAAAATTATTAAAATTATATGTTAATAATTAATTGATTTTATAAAACTTAAAATATTAAATTAAAAAAATTAAAAATATGTATAATAATTTATTTTAATTATTTTATGTTATAAAATTATTTAATAACAAATAAAATAATCAATATATTTTATATATATATTGATTATTTTAAACTTTATAACTCTAAAATAATTCTGATATTTAATAAAAAAAATTATTTTTATTTTAAACCAAATTAATAAAAATATGAATATAAATTTAAATCAATTTTAAAATTTTTTATAAATTAATTTTCTATAGCCAAACGCAATTTTTTCATAGCATTTTTTTCTAATTGACGAACTCTTTCAGCTGAAATATTATATTTTTCAGCAATTTCTTTTAAAGTTATTTTTTTTTTTTTATTCAACCATCGTTTATAAATAATTTTTCTACTTCTTTTATCTAAACATAATAAAGCTTGATTAAGTTTTTTTATTGCATATTTTTCCCAATTTTTTTTTTCTATAATATTAGAAAAATTTGATATTTGATCTTTTAAATAATTTTTTTGTGAACAAAAAAAATTATAATTTTCTGTGTTATCATTTTTAGAAGAAAAATTAAATGTAACATCTTTAGCAAACATTCTAGTTTCCATTTCTTTTACATCTTTTTGACTTACTTTTAATTCTTGAGCTACTAAATTTATTTCTTGTTTATTTAACCATCCAATCTTTTTCTTTTTTTTTCTTAAATTAAAAAACAATTTTCTTTGAGATTTAGTAGTAGCAACTTTTACAATTCTCCAATTTTTTAAAACATATTCATGTATTTCAGATTTTATCCAATATATTGCAAATGATATTAATCTAACTCCAAAATTAGGATTAAAACGTTTAACAGATTTCATTAAACCAATATTTCCTTCTTGAATTAAATCTGCTTGAGGTAATCCATAACCTGAATAACTTTTAGCTACATGAATTACAAATCTTAAATGCGATAAAATCAAAATTTTAGCTGAATACAAATCATTTTTTTTAAATAATTTTTTAGCTAATTTTTGTTCTTCTTTAATGGATAAAATAGACCATGAATTTGATATTCTAATATATTCTTCTATATTCCCTATTGGAAATTCTGGTAATATTTTTATTTTATTTTTTATAAAATTCATCTTTAAAAATTTCTCAATAGTAACACATTTGTATTAATTCTTGTAAAAATTAAATAATTATAAAAAATTATTAATTTTTATTAAATATAGCGTGAATAAATTTTTTATAATTAAATTTTTGAATATCGTTAATAGATTCTCCTAATGTTATATATTTAATAGGAATTAAAAATTTTCTTGATATAGAAAAAATAATACCTCCTTTTGCAGTACCATCTAATTTTGTTAAAGAGAGGCTATTTACATTTAAACTTTTATGAAATATTTCTGCTTGATTAAAAGTATTTTGTCCAATACAAGCATCTATAACTAACATAATTTCGTCAGGAGGATTTTTATTGACTTTTTTTATTACAGATACAATTTTATTCAATTCTCTGATTAAATTTATTTTAGTTTGCATTCTTCCAGCTGTATCAATAATTAAATAATCCACTTTTTTTTTTATAGCAATATTTAAAGCATTATAAACAACAGATGCAGGATCAGAATTTTTTTTTCCACTAATTACAGGAACATCAATTCGATTACCCCAAATTTGTAGCTGTTCTACTGCAGCCGCTCTAAAAGTATCAGCTGCTACTAAAATAACAGATTTATTTTTTTTAACATATAAATTAGAAATTTTTGATATTAAAGTAGTTTTTCCTACACCATTAATACCAACGATTAAAATAATATAAGGCTTATTTAATCTTTTAATTTTTTTAAACTTTGTTTTTTTCAATATTTTTTTCATTTCTAATAATATTAAATCTTTTATTTTAATAGCATTTTTTGATTCTTCAAAGTTAATTTTTTTTTTAATTTTTTTAAGAATATATTTTGTTGTATCCAAACCTATATCAGCTAAAATCATTTTTTTTTTTAATTTTTTTAAAAATTTTTTATTTATTTTTTGTTTAAAAAAAGTATTTTTAAAAATTTTAGAAAATTTATTTTTTGTTTGTATTAATTTTTTTTTTAAAAAAGTTAAAAATTTATTATTAGACTTTTTTTTAATTTTTAAACTTAATTTTTTTTTATTATTATTTTTATTTCTTATATCTTTTTTTAAAATTTTATTTTTAATATTTTTTATCCAAGAAAAAAAACCTACATTTTTATTTTTTGACATAAATTTAAATATTACCTTTATTTTCAAACATATAAAAATTTTTTATAAAAAATTTTTTGTTTTATTAAAAAATATTTTCTATATTACATAAATAAAATAATTGATATATAATTATTTCATATAAAGTTTAATCTTATTATTTTAAAATTTTACAAATTATTATGAAAAAAAAAAAAAAAAATTTTATTAAAATTATTTCAGGTATATTGAAAAATCAAAAAATATATACTCCAAAAACAAATTTATTAAGACCTACAACTAATTATATTAAAGAAACTTTATTTAATTGGTTAATGTTTTCTATAAAAAATTCTACATGTTTAGATTGTTTTTCAGGTAGTGGTTCTTTAGCCATAGAATCAATTTCAAGAGGGGCTAAAAAAATAACAGCTATAGAAAAAAATTTTTTTTTTATTAAATATTTAAAAAAAAATTTATTAAGATTAAAAATAAAAAATTTTTTTTTAATACATAATGATTGCATTAAATGGTTAAAAAATAATAAATCTTTTGCTTATGATATTGTATTTTTAGATCCTCCTTATAGTAATATAAAACTTTTAAATAATACTATTAATTTAATAAATAAAAGAAAATGGATAAAAAAAAATTCATTGATTTATATTGAAAAAAAAAATGATAAAAAAAAAATTTATGTTCCTAAAAAATGGACCTTATTAAAATTAAAAAAAACAAAAAACATTCAATTTCAGTTATTTTTAAAAATATAAAAGTTATAAAATGAAAAAATTATACAATATAATTTCAGAAATTAAATCTATTATTCCTAAAGATATAAAACCAAAATTTAAAAATGCTATAGATCTTCTCAAATGGAATCAAAAACAAGGAATGATCTATTCTAAAAATATTTTAAAAAAAAATACAAATTTAAAAAAAAAAACAATTTTAAAAAATTCTGGAATAAAAAAATTATATTTAAATTGCTCTTTTAAAAATTATAATGTTAAAAATATTGGTCAAAAAAAAGCATTAAAGTTATCGATAAAATATGTAAAAAATTTTAATTTGCATATTTCTAACTTTATTTTTTCTGGAAATCCAGGAACTGGAAAAAATCATTTAGCTACATCTATTATAAAAAAATTAATTTTACAAAAAAAAAATACTTTGATTATTTCAATTACAGAATTAATGTCTCATATAAAAAATACTTTTAATAACAATTTTTATACAGAATCTGAATTAATTAAAAAATTTAGTATTTTAGATTTATTAATTATTGATGAAATAGGAGTACAAAAAAAATCTGAATATGAACAAATAACTTTACATAGAATAATAGAAAAAAGATGTTCTAATAAAAAATCTACTGGAATTTTATCAAATTTAAATTTTTATGAAATAAAAAAAATTTTAGGAGAAAGAATATTAGATCGAATGAGATTAGGCAAAAGTTTATGGATAAATTTTAATTGGGAAAGTTATAGAAAAAATATTTTTTAAAAAAAAATAAAAAAATATAATTAAATTCTACATATATATTTACATGTTCTAGTATCAACTTTAATAAAATCTCCTATTTTAATAAAATAAGGTACTTTAATAGAAACTCCTGTACTTAATTTTACTAATTTTAAATTTTTATTAATAGAATCTTTTTTTGTATTTAAATCTGAAGAAATTACTTTAAGAATTACAAAATTTTCTGGAATTACAGATATTACTTTAGAATTCCAAAGAGTTATAGAGCATTTTCCTTGGTTAATTAACCAATAAATGTTATTTTTAATAATTTTTTTTTCTACGTAAAATTCTTCAAAATTTTTTGTATTCAAAAAATACCAAAATTTAGTATCATTATATAAATATTTTGCTGAAAAATTTAATATATTTGCTTTTTTTAGTTTTTCTGTAGATTTAAAAGTTTTTTCTATTAATTTATTATTTATTAAGTTTCTTAATTTAACTCGAGCAAAAGATTGCCCTTTTCCTGGTTTAACAAAATTTACTGATTCTATTATATATGGAAAATTTTCATACAATATTTTTAAACCTAATTTAAAATAATTTACATTATAAAAATTCATAAAATTTTCTTATTTGAGAGAAATAATATAATAACAAAAAATGTAAAAAATGTTTTATCTTCCCTGAAATTTAGGGAAGATAAAAAAAAAATTTGTTAAAAATAAAAAATTTAAATTTTTTTTACATCATACCACCCATTCCACCCATACCACCTGCAGAAGGAGATGGAAGATCTGAAGATTTTTCATCTTTTTGAGAATCAGTAACCATACATTCTGTAGTAATCATTAATCCTGCAACAGATGCAGCATACTGAAGTGCAGATCTTGTTACTTTAGTAGGATCTAAAATTCCAAATTTCATCATATCTCCATATTTATCAGTTGCTGCATTATATCCATAATTATTTTTTCCATCTTTAATATTATTAGTTACAACTGATGGTTCTTCACCTGAATTTTCTACAATTTGACGTAAAGGAGCTTCCATTGCTCTTAAAGCTACTCGAATACCTACGTTTTGATCTTCATTTTGACCAGTTATTTTAGAAATTTTTTCTGCTACCCTAACTAAAGCAACTCCTCCACCAGCAACTACTCCTTCTTCTACAGCCGCTCTAGTAGCATGTAAAGCATCTTCTACTCTTGCTTTTTTCTCTTTCATTTCTACTTCTGTAGCAGCACCTACTTTTAAAACTGCTACTCCACCAGAAAGTTTTGCTAATCTTTCATTTAATTTTTCTTTATCATATTCTGATGTAGAATCAAAAATTTGTTTTTTTATATTTAAAGTTCTTTCTTTAATTGAATTTTTTGATCCAAAACCGCCTATTATAGTAGTATTATCTTTTGTAATTACTACTCTTTTGGCTTGTCCTAAATCTTCTAATGTAGTTTTTTCAATTTCCATTGCTAGCTCTTCAGAAATTACTGTTCCATTAGTCAATACAGCAATATCTTGTAACATAGATTTTCTACGATCTCCAAATCCAGGAGCTTTAACTGCCGCAATTTTAACAATACCACGCATAGAATTTACAACTAAAGTAGCTAAGGCTTCACCTTCTAAATCTTCTGAAATTATTAATAATGGTTTTCCAGATTTTGCTACTGCTTCTAAAATTGATAAAAGTTCTCTTACATTAGATATTTTTTTATCAGCCATTAATATATAAGGATTTTCTAATTCTACAATTCCAGATTCTGCTTTATTAATAAAATATGGAGATAAATATCCTCTATCAAATTGCATCCCTTTAACTACTTCTAACTCATCTTCTAAACCTGTTCCTTCTTCTACTGTGATTACACCATCATTTCCTACTTTTTCCATAGCTTCTGCAATTAAAGAACCTACAGTTTCATCAGCATTTGCAGAAATTGTTCCCACTTGAGTAATAGCTTTTGAGTTAGAACATGGAACAGAAAGTTTTTTTAATTCTTTTACAGCTTTAATTACTGCTCTATCAATCCCTCTTTTTAGATCCATAGGGTTCATTCCAGCAGCTACAGCTTTTAATCCTTCATTAACAATAGATTGAGCTAATAAAGTTGCAGTTGTGGTACCATCTCCAGCAACATCATTAGCTTTAGATGCTACTTCTTTAATGATTTGAGCTCCCATATTTTCAAATTTATCTTCTAATTCTATTTCTCTAGCAACAGAGACTCCATCTTTAGTTATGCTGGGAGCTCCAAAAGATTTGTCTAAAACTACATTTCTTCCTTTAGGCCCCAAAGTTACTTTTACAGCATCAGCTAATATATTAACTCCCTTAAGCATTTTTGTTCTAGCTTCATTTCCAAATTTTACATCTTTAGCAGCCATAATTTAAAATCCTCAAAAAAAATTATTATATTAAAATATTATTTTTAAATTAAATTTTTTATTTTATTAAAAGTTTTTATTTTTAAAATAAGATTAATTTCTTTTTATTATTTTTTAATAATTGCTAAAATGTCGCTTTCATTTAAAATTAATAATTCTTTATTATTTATTTTTTCAGTCTTTACTCCATATCCTTCATTAAAAATGACTAAATCATTTTTTTTTACATCTACAGATTTTCTTTTACCATTTTTTAAAATACGTCCTTTACCTACTGCAATAACTTTACCTCTATTAGATTTTTCAGCTGCAGAGCCAGTTAAAACAATTCCTCCCGCAGATTTAGTTTCTATAGATTGACGTTGAACTAAAACTCTATCTTGTAATGGACAAATTTTCATTGTTAAGTCCTCTAAATTTAAAAAAATTTTTTATAAAAAATTTTAATTTAAAATTATAAAATTTAAATTTTTAAAAAATTATTAAAAATAAATTAACAAATTAAATTTATATTCTTAATTTTATATATATGGTTTCATGTTAAACTTTTCAAGTGTAAAAAAAAAATATTTTAAAGATATTTTTTAAAAAAATATTGACATAATAATATATTTAATGTTTAATTAATTAAATTATTAAAAAATATTTAAAAAATTTTTTTAAACAGCCCGGATAGCTCAGTCGGTAGAGCAGGGGACTGAAAATCCCCGTGTCGGTGGTTCAATTCCGCCTTCGGGCAATTTTTTTTAAAATTTTTTAAAAAAAAATAACATAAAAATAAAAAAAATTAATTAAAAATATATATAAAACAATTTTATTAATAATTAAAATTATATTATTTTTTAAAAAGAAATTAATATTATTTTGTTAATTATTTATTTTTATTTATTTTTAATAAAATTTATTATTTATATTTATTTATATTGATAATTTTATATTAAATTAAAATTTAAATTTTTATTTTCCTACACAAAATTTTGAAAAAATATTTTTTAAAACATTATTTGATACATTTTTTCCTAAAATGTTATTTAAATGTTTTAAAGAAGTTTTTACTTCTTCAGAAATTAAATCATAATAAATAAAATTATTTTTAAAAAAAATTTTTATTTTTTTAAAACTTATTAAAATTTTTTTTATTTCTTGAATTTGTCTGTTTCGAATTAAACCAAATTTTTCACTTTCTGAATTAGAAATATTATTTTTTATAATTTTTATTATATATTTTTTTAAAGTTTTTAATCCAATATTATTTTTTACTGATGTATAAATTATATCAATAACAAAATTTTTTTTAGTTATTTTATTTTTAATATTATTTCTAAAGTGTTTTTTAAGTAAATCTATTTTATTTGATACAACAAAACTTGTAATATTAACATTATTTTTTTTTAAAAATAAAATATATTTTTTTAATTCTTTTTTTTCTATTTTACTAGAATCAATTACAAAGATTAACAGATCTGATTTTTTAATTTGTTTTTTTGCTAATTTAATACCTATTTTTTCTATTTTATTTTTAGCTTTTCTAATTCCTGCTGTATCAATAAATTCTACTAAAAAACCTTTAAAATCCACATATTCATGAATTAAATCACGCGTAGTTCCTTTTAAATTAGTGACAATAGATAATTTTTTTTTAGTTATTTTATTAAATAAACTAGATTTTCCTGAATTTGGAGGTCCAGAAATAATAACTTTTACACCATTTTTAATATAATTATTGTTTTTAGAAAATTTATAAATTTTTTTTAAAATTTTAATAAAATTTTTAATTTTTATAATAAAATTTTTTTTTAAAAAAATATCATTTTTATTATTAATATCATCTGGAAAATTTAAAATCCCTTCTAAATAAATATGAAATTTTTTAATTTCTTTAAATATTTTTTTAATATTTTTAGAAAAATTTCCTTGTAAAATATTTAATGAAGTTTTAAGTGAATTAACAGATGACGAACTAATTAAATCCATAATTGATTCAGCTTGAGTTAAATCTATTTTTTTATTTAAAAAAGCTCTTTGAGAAAATTCCCCTGGTTGAGCCATTCTAATTCCAGAAATCTTTAATATTCTTTTAAGTAATAAATTTACTAAGATAGGATTTCCATGACCTTGTAGCTCTAAAACATCTTCTCCTGTAAAAGAATATGGTTTTGGAAACCATATTGCTATTCCTTCATCTAATGTTTTTAAATCAATATCTAAAAATTTTGTAAATAATGCATATCTAGGAATTAATTTTTTTTTTAAAACTTCTTTCATAACATTAAAAACTTTTTTACCTGAAATTCTTAAGATTGATACTCCACAATTTCCTTGTGGAGTAACTTCAGCAATTATTGTTTGTGTATTATACATCACCATAAATTACTATTACCATTATGAAAATATAAAAAAATTATATAAAATATCTAAAATATTAATTAAAATCTTTTTTTTTAATACTTTTTTTAAATAATAGAAATAATATTATTAACTATATAATATATTAATAATCCTGATGGAAAATGCATAAAAAATAAAGCCATAAAAACAGAAAATAATATAATAAAATATTTATTGCTTGGAGATGCTTCTAATAAATAGCTAGATTGACTATTTAAACTACTTATTTGAAGTAAATAAATAGTAAATCCTAAAATCATTGGTAATATGTAACAAGGATCATATGTAGATAAATCTTGTATCCAAAAAACAAAAGGAGCACGTTTTAATTCATTTACAGTAGTTAAAAGATGATATAAAGCTAAAAAAAAAGGCGTTTGTAACAAAATAGGAAGAAAACTATATAATGGATTAACATTATTTTCTTTATATAATTTTAAAATTTGTACATTTGATTCATTATAATCATGCTTAAATTTTTCTTTAATATTTAAAATCTGAGGTTGCAAATTTGTTATTTTTGCTAATGTTTCTTGCTGAAATCTAGCTAGGGGGTACATAATAATTCTAATAAAAATTGTTAACATTATTATTGAAAACCCCCAATTTTTAAAAATTTTATTAAAAAATGCTAAAACATAAAACAAAGGCTCAGATAAAAAATAAAAAAATCCATGAACATGAGTATTATTAAAAAATAAATGAGAGTTTATACTAAACATATTAATGTAATTTTAAAATTTTTTGATAAATTGTTTAAAAAAAATATAAAAAAACTATATAAAAAATTTTTAATTTTAAAATTTTTATAATTTATTAAAATTATTTTATTATTTATATTATTAAAATTATTTTTTACATAAAAAGTTTTTTAATTAATTATTATAAATAAAAATAAAAATTTAATATATAAAAAATAAAATTTTTTTAGTTTATGTTAAAAAAATAGTTATAACATATCTTTTACAATTATTAACATTAATATAAATTGAATTATTGTAAACATTAATTTTTTCCATTAAATTTAAAGGTAAATTTTAAATAATTTATATGAATAAAATTTATTTTTAAAGTAATTTTAAAACACTATAAATATAATTTTTAATTTTATAAAAAATATTTATTATTTTTTATTTAATTTATAATAAATATTATTATTATAAATTTTAAGATTTAAATTATTAAAAATATAAATATTAATAATAATATATTATATAATTATTATTAAATATAATACATTAAAATTTATAATTTTTTTTTAAAAAATTTTAGTATAATATCTATATTTTTTTTAATTTATATTTTATATCTGTTACAGATATAAAATATTATTGATTTTTTTTTATATAAATGTTTTTAAATTATATTTATTATAATTAATAATTATTATATTTTTTATATCTAAAAAAAAATTATTTATCTTATTTAATTAAATTTATTTAACATAAATTTAATAAAATTTTTTAATAAAATTATTCACATATTATATAAAAATACAAAAAAAATTACTTTTGTTTAAATAAATATTATAATGTTTTTACATTTTTTAATTTTTAATTTTTATTATATAAAAATTTAAAGAATTTAAATATTTTAAAAACTTAAAAAATTATTATATAAATTTTTTTTTATATCTAATCCAAACAGAATATAAATTTAAAAAAAATTTTTTTTTAATAAAAAAAAATTTTTTTTTTAAAATAAAAACAAAATCCATATTTAAAAATTTATTTTTTTGATGCCTAAAAAATTCCCGAACTAATCTTTTTATTTTATTACGAATTACAGATTTTTTTATAATTTTTTTTGAAATTAAAATTCCTAATCTAGAATAATCTAATTTGTTATAACTTCCTAAAATTAATATACCTTTTTTTTCTGATTTATAAGATTTTTTAAAAACTCTTTTATATTGATTAAAATTTAATAAACGAAATTTTTTAGAAAAATTAAACTTTTTAGACATAAAATAAATACTATTTTTTTTTAGAATTTAAAGTTAAATAATAACGTAATTTTGTTCGTCTTCTAGATAATATTTTTCTCCCGTCTTTAGTAGCCATTCTAATTCTAAACCCATGAGTTCTATTTCTTTTAACTATAGATGGTTGAAAAGTTCTTTTCATAAAAATAAATACCTCTAATTTTTATATATTTTATTCTTAAAAATATATTATTTAATTTTTAATTATTTTAAAAATTAACATTTTTAAAAATTATAAAATATTAAAAAATATTTTAAATTATTTTTAATAAAACATTATTCTTCATATAATATTCGTAATTATAACATTATAATAGTATAATAAATAATTTACTAAAAAATTAAATTAAAATAAATAAAATATTTATATTAAAAATTAATAATTTAATATATTAAACATTATTATGTTATATTTTCATAAAAAATTAAATCGTTTAAATTTAATATAAAAAATATGAAATTTTCTATAAAACAAAAAAATTTTTTTAAAAATTTACAAAAAGTTAATTCAATTATTATAAAAAATAATGTTAATCCAATATTAGAAAATATAATAATAAAATTTAAAAAAAATTTTTTATTACTTATAAGTAGCAGCAATGATATAGAATTAATAATAAAAACAAAAAAATTTTTTGGAAAATGTACATCAGAAATTTCTGTTTTAGGTAATAAAATTTTTGAAATTTGTAAAATTCTACCTAAAGATTCTATACTAGATATAATTTTAAAAAATAAAAAAATTTTAATAAAATCTGATAAAAGTATATTTCAGTTACTTACATTAAAAACAAAAAATTTTCCTAGATTTAAAAAAGATAATTTAAAAAAAATTTTTTCTATTCAATCCAATATATTAAAAAATATGATTGATTATACATATTTTTCTATATCTAATAATGATATTAGAAATTATTTTAATGGATTATTATTAAAATTTAATAATTTTAATAGAATATTTTGTACAACTTCTACTAATGGTCATAGATTATCTTATTATTATACTAAAATTTCAACAAATGTTAAAAAATTTTTAGATTTTTCAATTATAATTCCTAGAAAATCAGTGTTAGAACTTAATAAAATTATTTCATTTAAAACTAATAAAATTATTGATATTTTTTTAAATGAAAATAGTGTTTCGTTTAAAACTGAAAATATTACTTTTACTTCAAAAATTATACATGAAAAATTTCCAAATTTTAAAAAAATTTTTATTAAAAAACCTTATTTTAAAATAAAAATAAATCGTAAAAAATTAAAAAAATATTTGTCTTATGCGTCAATATTAAGTCATCAATTAACCAAAGGTGTATATATAAAATTCAAAAAAAATGGTATATGTGTAATTAAATCACATAATCAAGAAGAAAATGTAATTTCAAAATTTAATTTTAATTATTTTAAAAAAACTATTAAAATATCTATTAATGTAAATTATCTTTTAAATGTAATTAATATTTTAAAAAATAAATATATTATTTTTAAATTAAAAAAAAAAAATTTACAAATTCAAATTGAAGATCCAAAAATAAAAGAATTAAAATATATAATTATGCCATTACAAATTTAAAATAAATATATAAAATTTAATTTATTTATTACATTTTATAATAATTATTAAAACAAAATTTAATATTTATAATCTAAAAGAGAAGTTATGTTTAATAAAAAATATGATTCTTCTAATATAAAAATATTAAAAGGATTAGAAGCTGTTAAAAAAAGACCAGGAATGTATATTGGGGATACAGAAGACGGATCTGGATTACACCATATGATTTTTGAAATAATAGATAATTCTATTGATGAAGCTTTAGCTGGATTTTGCAAAAATATTTATGTAACTCTTAAAAAAGATGGATCTATATCTATTATGGATGACGGAAGAGGAATTCCAATAGATATTCACCCAGAAGTTGGAAAACCTTCAGCTGAAGTAATTTTAACTACTTTACACTCAGGAGCAAAATTTGATAATAATTCATACTCTCATTCAGGAGGATTACATGGAGTAGGCTTATCAGTTGTAAATGCTCTTTCTAAAAAATTAAAATTAACTATTTTTAGAAATAAAAAAATTTATAAACAAACTTATTATGAAGGTAAACCAAAAAAATTATTATTATCCGCTAACATTAAAAAATTTAGAGGAACAAAAATTAGATTTTGGCCAAATTTAAAAATTTTTAATTCTAATAATATATTTAATTATAAAATCATATATAAAAGATTAAAAGAATTATCTTTTCTAAATTCTAAAATATCTATATTTTTAAAAAATGAATATAACAAAAATAAAAAAAGTTTTATAAATAAAGGAGGAATAAAAAAATTTTTAAAATATTTAAATAAAAAAAAAAAAATAATTCATAAAAAAATATTTTTTTTTAAATCTAAAAAAAAAAAAATTTCTCTAGAAATATCTGCACAATGGAATACTTCATCTAAAGAAAAAATTTTATGTTTTACTAATAATATTCATCAAAAAGATGGAGGAAGTCATTTGTCTGCATTAAAATCTTCTTTTACTAGAACTATTAATGGATTTATAGAAAAAGAATTTTTTAATTTAAAAAAACATAATTTTAATATAATTGGAGAAGATATCCGAGAAGGTTTAACAGCAATATTA
The DNA here is from genome assembly GCF_964020165.1 of Buchnera aphidicola (Drepanosiphum platanoidis). Lineage (NCBI taxonomy): Bacteria > Pseudomonadati > Pseudomonadota > Gammaproteobacteria > Enterobacterales > Erwiniaceae > Buchnera > Buchnera aphidicola. The sequence goes on along the minus strand of NZ_OZ026537.1, from coordinate 277,950 downwards.
TCAATTAAATTATTTGATCCAAAATTTTCTTCTCAAACAAAAGAAAAATTAATTTCTTCAGAAGTAAAAAATGTAATTTCTTCCTTAATAAATGAACATTTAATAGATTATTTATTAGAAAATCCTATTGATTCAAAAATAATTATAAATAAAATTATAGCATCATGTAAATCTAGAGAAGCAGCTAAAAAAGCTCGAGAAATAATAAAAAAAAATGACTTAATAGAATTATCTGGACTGCCAGGAAAATTATCTGATTGTCAAGAGAAAAACCCTCATCTTTCAGAAATATATTTAGTAGAAGGAGATTCTGCTGGAGGATCAGCTAAACAGGGAAGAAACAGAAAAAATCAAGCAATTTTACCATTAAAAGGAAAAATTTTAAATGTTCAAAAATCTAGTTTTGAAAAAATGTTATCTTCTGAAGAAATTACTTCTATTATTACTGCATTAGGCTGCGGAATTGGAAAAAAAAATTATAATATTAAGAAATTAAGATATCATTATATTATTATAATGACAGATGCAGACATCGATGGAGCTCATATTAAAACTTTATTACTTACTTTTTTTTATAAACAAATGCCAGAAATAATTGAAAAAGGATATATTTATATTGCTCAACCTCCTTTATATAAAATTAAAATAGGTAAATCAGAAAAATATATAAAAGATGATGAATCTATGAAAAAATATCAATTATATATTATAATAAAAAAATTAAAAAATATATTTTTTCAAAATCATATTAATAAAAAAAATTTAAAAAAATTTAAAAAAATATTTTTAAAATATATTGAACTAAAAGAAATATATAAATTTAAAAAAAAAAAATTTTTTAAATATATTATATATCAATTAATATATTTTAAAATTTTTAAAAATTTTTGTTCTTATAAAAAAGTTTATTCTTGGTCAAAAAAATTTATCAAAAAATTAAATAAAAATTCAAAAAAAAATGTAATTTATTATTTTAAATTAGAAAATTATAATAAAAAAAAATTTAATATCAAATACATTAATTTAAAAATTTTTATTTCTTTTTATGGAAATACAAAAAAATATAAATTAAATTATAATTTTTTTAAAAGTAAAATATATAAAGAAATTAAATATATTTCTAAAAATATAAAAAAATTTAAAAATATTCTTAAAAATTTAAAAAATAAAAATAATTGTTGCTATACTCAAGATATAGAAACTTTTTTAAAATGGATAATAAAAAAATCTAAAAGAAACTTTTCTATTCAAAGATACAAAGGATTAGGAGAAATGAATCCTAATCAATTATGGGAAACTACTATGAATCCAAAAAAAAGACGAATGGTTCAAATCACAATTAAAGATGCAAAAAGTGCTAGTAAACTTTTTGAAATATTAATGGGAGATTCAGTTAATTTAAGAAAAAATTTTATACAAAAAAATGCTATTAAAACATTTAATATTGATATTTAATTTAAAAATATTTTTTTAGCGGCTCAAATAAAATTATAATCCGCCGCTAATAAATAAATATATTTAAAAAAAATTTAATTACTTTAAAATGTTCATATTTTTTAAAAAATTTAAAATTTTAATATTTTGAATAATTTTTTCATATTTTAAGGAAATTTTTTTAAAATTTAAATTATTTTTTTTTTTTAATAAAATTTTTTTTTTTAAATAATTTTTTTTTAAAAAAAATTTATTTTTTAAATTATCATCATATGAATTTATTGAAAATTTTATGAAAATATTTATAAAATTAGGTTGAACTTCTAATAATCCTTTTGAAATATATAAATAAAAATATATATTTTTTTGATTATTTTTTTCATAAATATTAATTTTAATAATTCCAGATTTTAATAATGTAATCAAAGGAGCATGTTTAGGATAAATACTTAATCCCCCTTCAATACCATTTAAACAAACAAAATTAATATTATTAGAAAATATTTTTTTTTTTATCGTAGAAATATTTAATATTAAAGACATATTATTGAACCTTAAAAATAAATTATTTATTTTTATTAATTTTATTGTATTTTTTTACAGCATCTTCTGTACTACCAATCATATAAAAAAATTGTTCAGGAATTTCATCATATTCTCCTTCAATAATTTTTTTGAAACCTTGAATTGTATCTTCTAAAGAAACATATTTTCCTGGAAAACCAGTAAAAACTTCAGCTACAAAAAAAGGTTGTGATAAAAATTTTTGAATTTTTCGTGCTCTATATACTATTAATTTATCTTTTTCTGATAATTCATCAATTCCTAAAATTGAAATAATATCTTTTAAATCTTCATATTTTTGTAAAATAAAACGAACTTTTTGAGCTACTTCGTAATGTTCTTTTCCAATAATTTTTGGATTTAATTGTCTGCTTGTAGAATTTAAAGGATCTACCGCTGGATAAATTCCTAAAGAAGATATTTTTCTACTTAAAGTAATTGTAGAGTCTAAATGTGAAAAAGTAACCGCTGGAGAAGGATCTGTAAAATCATCAGCAGGAACATATACAGCTTGAATAGAAGTTATTGAACCATTTTTAGTAGATGTTATCCTTTCTTGTAATAAACCCATTTCTTCAGATAATGTAGGTTGGTACCCTACTGCAGAAGGGATTCTTCCTAATAATGAAGAAACTTCAGTTCCAGCTAATGTATAACGATATATATTATCTATAAATAATAATACATCTTTTCCTTCATCTCTAAATTTTTCTGCTAATGTTAACCCTGTAAATGCTACTCTAAATCTATTTCCAGGAGGTTCATTCATTTGACCATATACCAAAGATACTTTATCTAAAACTTTAGATTCTTTCATTTCATTATAAAAATCATTTCCTTCTCTTGTTCTTTCACCTACACCAGTAAATACTGAATAACCAGAATGTTCAATTGCAATATTTCTTATTAATTCCATCATATTAACAGTTTTTCCTACACCTGCTCCTCCAAATAATCCAACTTTACCTCCTTTTGAAAAAGGACAAATTAAATCTATTACTTTAATTCCAGTTTCAAGAATTTCAATTTCATTTGATTGATCTTGATAACTAGGTGCATTTCTATGAATTTCCCAATATTCACAATTTTTTTTTTTTAAACATTTTTTACTAAAAATTGGACCTTTATTATCTATTGGATCTCCTAAAACATTAATAATTCTACCCAAAGTAGATTTTCCAACTGGAACTTTAATAAAATGTTTTAAATCTTCTACAACTAAATTTTTTTTTAAACCTTCAGAAGAACCCATAGCAATAGTTCGTACAACATTACATCCTAAATGTTGTTGCACTTCTAAAATTAAATTATTTTTTTTTACTTTTAAAGCATTATAAATTTTTGGTAAATATGATTTTGAAAATTCTACATCAATAATTGGCCCAATAATTTGAATAATTTTTCCAAAAAACATCTCTTGTCACCATTTATTTTTAATTAAATAAAATTTTTATAATTTTTAAAAATCTGAAATAATTGTAGATGTTCCAGAAATAATTTCATTTAATTCTTGAGTAATATTTGATTGTCTAACTTTATTATAAAAAATTTTTAATTCTGAAATTATTTTTTTACTACTATCAGAAGCTTTCTTCATTGAAATCATTCTTGAACAATTTTCACAAGCTAAATTTGATAATATAAATTTATAAAATTTATTATAAGAATATAATTTTAAAAAATATTGTATTATTTTTGATAATTCTAATTCATGAATGTAATTTCCTAAAAAATATTTTTTTTTTTTATTATAAGATTGTTTTAATAAAGGTAATAATTGAACAATTTTAGGAGAAAAACAAAATTTATTACGAAAATAATTATATGCTATATATACTTTATCAAATTTTTTTTTTAAATATTTTTTGGAAAAAAAATTAAAAATTTTTTTTAATTTAAATTCTTTAAAATTATTTTTAATACTATTTTTAAAAAAATATAAATCTTTTTTTTTTATATGATTAAAAAAAGAACGTGATTTTAATCCGTATAACATTAATTTAAAAGAAATTTTTTTTATAGAAATTTTTTTTAAAAAAATTAATATTTTTTTAAATAAATTAGTATTTAAACTTCCACATAAACCCTTATTTGTAAAAATACAAATAATACAAATAGTTTTTATTTTTTTTTTTTCTTTTAAAAATATGTTATTACTTAAAATTTTCTGTGATAAAAATCTATTATAAGTTTTTTTTATAATTTTACTATAAAATTGATTTTCTTTAATTTTTTTTTCAATTTTTTTAATTTTAGAAATAGAAATCATTTCCATGGCTTTAGTAATTTTTTTAGTATTAGAAATACTTTCAATTTTTTTTCTTATTTCTTTAACGTTTTCCATAATTTTTTATAGAATTTCTCAATTATTTTTTTAAAAAATAAAAAATTTTTATAATATAGAAAAAAATTTTTTTTTAAAAGAATTTAATAAATTATTTAATTTTTCTTTAATAATATGATTATATTCACCTGAAGAATTTATATTGTTTCTTAAATTAACATATTTTTTTTTAAAAAATTTTAATAAATTTTTTTTAAAAAAATTAATTTTTTTTACCTTAATATCATCTAAAAATCTATATTCAGCTGCATATAATAATATTGCTTGATCTGCTACAGATAACAAACAATGTTCAGATTGTTTTAACAATTCTAATATTTTTTTTCCATGTTTTAATTGTTTTTTTGTTACAGAATCTAAATCTGAAGAAAATTTAGAAAATGATTCTAATTCTTGGTATTGAGCTAATGCAGTTCTTATTCCACCAGAAAGAGTTTTTATAATTTTAGTTTGCGCTGCACTTCCTACTCTTGAAACAGAGATTCCAGGATTTATAGCCGGTCTTATTCCTGAATTAAATAAATTTGATTCTAAAAATATTTGACCATCTGTAATAGAGATAACATTAGTTGGAACAAAAGCTGAAACATCTCCGAGTTGAGTTTCAATAATTGGTAATGCAGTCAATGATCCATTAATTTTATTATTATTAAAAGTTTTTTTTTGATTATTTTTTTTATTTAAATATTTTTTATTTACTTGAGACGATCTTTCTAATAATCTAGAATGTAAATAAAATATATCTCCTGGAAAAGCTTCTCTTCCGGGAGGTCTTTTTAGTAATAATGATATTTGTCTATAAGCAATTGCATGTTTAGATAAATCATCATAAATTATTAAAGCATCTTCACCTAAATCTCTAAAATATTCTCCTAAAGTGCATCCCGCATAAGGAGATAAATATTGCAAAGATGCAGATTCTGAGGCAGAAGCAGAAATTATAATAGTATGTTTTAATGCATTATATTCTTTTAATGTTTGTACTACATTAAAAATTGTAGATAATTTTTGACCAATTGCAACATATACGCATTTAATATCAAAAAATTTTTGATTAATAATAGTAGAGATTGCTAAAGAAGTTTTTCCAGTTTGTCGATCACCAATAATTAATTCTCTTTGCCCTCTCCCTATAGGTATCATCGTATCTATAGCTAAATATCCTGTTTGAAGTGGTTTATTAATATAAGAACGATCAATTACTCCAGGAGCAGCACTTTCTATAGCAGAATATTTTTCATATTTTATTGATCCTTTCCCATCGATAGGATTAGCTAAAGCATCTACTACTCTTCCTAAAAAATTTCTACCTACAGGAATTTCTAAAATCTTTCCTGTACATTTTATTTTCATACCAGCTTTTACATTTATATAAGAGCCTAATATTACAGCTCCAATTAAATCTTTTTCTAGATTTAATACAAGAGCATATTGTTTTACTTTAGAAATAAATAACATTTCTCCTTGCATAGCTTTATCTAATCCATATATTTTAATTATTCCATCAATTACTGAAATAATAGTTCCTTCATAAAAAATATTGTTAATTAATTTAAAATCTTTAATTCTTTTTTTTATAATTTCATGAATTTCTAATTCGTTTAATTTCATAAAAATTTATTATCTCTTTATTTTATTAAATTATTAAATAAACAATTTAATTTATTTTTTATAGATAAATCTATAATTAAGCTATTTATTTTTAATACAATTCCTTTAATTAAAGAAACATCAATAAAATAATTTATTAAAATTTTATTTTTGTTGAATTTTTTTTTAAAATATTTTTCTATTTTATTTTTTTGTTTAGAATTTAATTTTACAGAGGAAATTAATTTAATTTTTATGTTTTTATAATATTTATTTTTTAAAGTAATATATTCTTTTAAAATATATTTCATTAAATATATTTTTTTTAAATGAGATAAACTTTTAATAAATTTTTTTTCATATTTGTTTAAATTAAAATGACATAATGATATAAAAAATTTATATGATTCTTTAATTCCAAATAATCCTAAAAATATTGGTTTTAATTTTTTTTTTTTAATTAAAAAACTAAATATTTTTAATTTTTTCTCCCATTCTAAAATTTTATTTTTTTTTTTTGAAAGTTTAAAAATTATTTTTGCATAAATACAAGAAATTTTTTTTTTTAACATTTTAATATATTTTTAAGTGTAATTTATATTTATAAATTATTTTTTAATAATATTTTTATAAAAATAAATTTTTTATTTTATGTATTTTTGTAATTCAAGCTCAAGTGTTTTTAAGATTTTAAAAGTTTGATTAAAATCATCATTTTTAAAATGTTTAAAAATAATTTTTTTTGCAATTTGTATAGATAAAAAACTAATTTTATAATGTAATTTTTTAGCAATTTTTTGTTTTTTAAAATTTATTTGAGTATATGCTTCACTTAATAATTTTTTTTTCTCTTGTTCTGCTAAAATTTTAGATTTTTTTAAAATTTTATGTTTTTCTTTATAAGCATCTTTTAAAACAGATAAAAATTTTTTTTTTGTATTTTTTAATTTTAATAAAATTTTTTTTTTAATTTTTTTAATTTTTAATTTTGATTTTTTTAACTTATTAAAAGAATTTTTAATTTTTAATTGTCTATTTTCAATAGTAGTAATAATTGGAGGCCAAATAAATTTCATACAAAACAATACAAACACAATAAATGAAATTAATTGACCGAATATTGTTGAATTTAAATGCATAATTATTCCTAGTATAAAAATTTAATATTTTAAAATATTAAAATTTATAATTAAAACTTTTTTTTAAAAATAAAATTTTAATAATATAATTCACATATCATAATTAAGAAGATATTCCAAATATTATATATAATCCTAATCCTACTGTAATCATAGGAATAGCATCTACTAAACCCATTACAATAAAAAATTGTGTTCGTAACATAGGAATTAATTCTGGTTGTCTAGCAGATCCTTCCAAAAATTTTCCACCTAAAATTCCGATTCCAATGGAAGCTCCTATAGCCCCTAAACCCATTAATATTGCAGCCGCAATATAATGTAAACCTATATTATCATTTAAAGTATTCATTACAAAAACTCCATAATTTCATTTTTAAAAAAATATATAAAACTTTAACATATAATTTTATTGAAATAAATTTAAAAAAATTTTTTTAAAAAATTTATATATTATACTTATAAAAATTTTTATAATTAAAATTAATATTTTTTAAAAAAATTTTATAAATATTTAAACAACTGGTAATCTAGAAATTGATATATATACAATTGTTAATATCATAAAAATAAAAGATTGTAAAAATATTACTAAAATATGAAAAATAGCCCATGGTACATTTAAGATCCATTGTAACCACCAAGGAATTAATGATGAAATTAGTATAAAAATTATTTCTCCTGAATATATATTTCCAAATAGTCTTAAACCTAAAGAAATAGGTTTAGATATTAAAGTAATTATTTCTAAAAAGAAATTAAATATAAAAAAAATTTTATAATCAAATGGATGTTTAAAAAAATTAAATATAAAATTTTTAAGTCCATGAGTTTTAATGCTATAAAATAATATTATAAGAAATACACCTAAAGACATAGATAAAGTTACATTAATATCTGCTGAAGGAACTGATCTGATATTTTGAGATGTATGAAAAATAATTTTAAATATATTTGAAATTAAATCAATTGGTAATAAATCCATTAAATTCATTAAAAAAATCCAAACAAATATCGTTAACGATAATGGAGCTACAAAATAATTTTTTTCACCTAATATTTCTACAACATTTTTATTAATAAAATTAATTATTATTTCTATAAAAGTTTGTATTTTATTAGGAACTAAAATTGTAAATTTTTTTGATGCTTGATAAAAAAAAAAAATAAAAATTAAACCTAAAAAAATTGAAAAAAACATTGAATCTAAATTAATTAACCAAAAATTATTACTTTGATTATTAATATCTGAATTAACAAAACTAAAATTTGTTAAATTAAATTGATAATGTTGTAAATGATGACTAATATATTTTTTAGAATAATTTTGTTCAATATCAATATCTTTTAATTCCACTTTAAAATTAACCTATAATGTATAATGTATGATAAAATTTTTTAAAAATAGAGTTTTTAATAAAAAATAAAATTAAATTAAAATAAAAAAAATAGTAAATTTATTTTATTTAAAATTTTATTTTTAAAAATTTAACGTTTTTATTATTTTTTATATTACTTAAACAAATTTTTTTTTATATATATTAATAAAATTGAAATTGCAACTGGAGTCATACCAGATATTCTAGATGCATGACCAATAGTGGATGGTTTATAAAAATTCAATTTTTCTATTATTTCATTTGATAATCCAACTATTTTTGAATAATTTATTTGCTTAGGTAAAAATAATTTTTTATATTTTTTTTGATTTTTTATTTTTTTTTTTTCTTTTTTAATATATCCATAATATTTTATTTCAGTTTCTAAAATGTGTAATAATTTTTCAGATATAGTTGGTTTAAAAATTTTAAATTTAATTAATTTTTTAAAATTTATCTCTGGTCTTTTTAAAAGTTCAATTCCATTAATTTTTTTAGATATTATTGAAGTTAAAGAAATATCATTTAAAATTTTTGATTTTGAAGAAAAAGGATGAATTAATAAATTTTTTATTCTTTTTTTTTCAAATTTTAAATTTTGAATTTTTTTATTATAACGAATCCATTGATAATTATCAACTAATCCTAATTTTCTTCCAATATTTGTTAATCTTTTATCTGCATTATCTTCTCTTAAAATTAATCGATGTTCAGCTCGAGCAGTAAACATACGATATGGTTCTGTTATACCTTTAAAACATAAATCATCTATTAATACTCCTATATAAGCTTCATGTCTAGAAGGAAACCAACTTTTTTTTTCTTTAATATATAAAGCCGCATTTATTCCAGCTAATAATCCTTGAGCTGCAGCTTCTTCATATCCTGTAGTACCATTAATTTGTCCTGCTAAAAAGAGACCTTTTATATGCTTTGATTCTAAAGTCAATTTTAAATTTTTTGGATTAAAATAATCATATTCTACAGCATATCCAGGAACAATTATTTTTGCATTTTCTAAACCTACAATTGAATTTATTATTTTTTGTTGTATTTGTAAAGGAAAACTAGTGGAAATTCCATTTGGATAAATAATATGATTATTTAATCCTTCTGGCTCTAAAAAAATTTGATGACGTACTTTTTCTGGAAATTTAATAATTTTATCTTCTAAAGAAGGACAATATCTTGGGCCTATTCCTTTTATTAATCCAGAATAAAGAGGACTTAAATGAATATTTTTTCTTACAATTTCATGGGTTTTTTCATTAGTATAAGTAATATAACAAAATTTTTGTGGTAATAGTTTAAAATCATGTTTCGAAAAAGAAAAAAATGGAATTGGAAAATCTCCTTTTTGAATCTTTAATTTTGAAAAATTTATTGTTTTTTTATCAATTCTAGGAGGTGTGCCTGTTTTTAAACGTTTGACTTTTGTTAAAATTTTTTTTAAATTTTGAGATAATTTTATTGAAGAAATATCTTTTATTCTTCCTCCAGAAGAAACAGAATTTCCAATATAAATTTTTCCATTTAAAAAAGTTCCAGTTGTTAATATTACTGATTTAGAAAAAATTTTTTTATTTTTTAATGTTTTAATTCCTATAATATAATCATTTTTAATTAATATTTTAGATACTTCTTCTTCTAACAAAAATAAATTAGATTGATTTTTTAAAAAATATTGAGCTTTTTTTGCATAAATGTTTTTATCTACTTGCACACGAGTAGATTGTACAGCTGCTCCTTTTTTAAAATTTAATGTTTTAAATTGTATTCCTGATCGATCAGTAATTTTTCCTATTATTCCACCTAAAGCATCTATTTCTTTTACTAAATGTCCTTTTCCAATTCCTCCTATAGCTGGATTACAAGATAAATTACCAATATTTTTTAATTTTTGAGTAATTAATAAAGTTTTACAATGCATTTTTGCTGCAATTAAAGATGCTTCAATTCCAGCATGACCTCCACCAATTATTACAATATCAAAATTTTTTTTATTCATTTTTATTAAAATTACCATTAATTAAAGTTATTATATTATTATTTGTTTAAAATTTTTAATTTTAATATATAAAATTTTAAAAAAATTTAAAATTTTTTTAAATTTAAAAATTAATAAAAATATTTTATATTTTATATATTTTAAAATTTTTAAAATTTATTTAATATTTAAAATTAAAAAATAATATAATTAATAATAAAAAAAAAAAAAAAATTTATTTCTTATCTTTTCATATATAATAGTGTTTCATCTGTTTTCTATCTCATCTCTATAGATATATAGAATAAATATTTTATCTAGATATGAGAGATAGATATAGAAATATATCTTATAAAATAAGATATATTTCTATATCTATCTCTCATATCTAGATAAAATATTTATACAATATATCTATAGAGATGAGATAGAAAACAGATGAAACACTATTATATATGAAAAGATAAGAAATATTATTTATTTTAATTATATTTTTTATATTTTATAAAATATTAAATAGAATTTAAAAAAAATAAAATAATAAAATTATTTTTAATTAAATTAATTTTAATTAAAATTTTTTTTAAAATTTTATATATTAAAATTAAAAATTTTTATAAAATTTTTAATTTTTTTTTATTATTTTAAAATTAAAAATTATTTAAAGATAAAAAATAAAATTAAATTGATTAATTTAATTTTATTTTTTTTTATTTTTTTTGATATTAATGTTATTAATTAATGTTAATATATATATGTATATATATGTATATATAATATATTTTATATTAAATAAATTTATAATTTTTTATATTTTTTATATTTTTATAATTATTTTATTTTAAAATTAATAAAAAAAATAAAAAAATTATTTATTAATAATTTTATTTTTATTTTTATTTTTTTTAATTTTTTTTTTATATATTTAAAATTTATAAATTTTATATAAATAATTAAAAGTTATAATATAAAAAAATTTTAAAAATTAATAATAAAAAATTAAAATATATATTTTAAATATATAAAAAAATTATTAATAATATAAGTATTTAATATTTTTTTCATATATAAAAAAAATATATTTTAAATTTTAAAATTTACTTAAAAATTATAAAAATTTTAAAATATTTATTTACTTTTACTTATTAAAATTTAAAAAAATTAAAAAAAAATAATTTTATAAAATTTTTTGTTTATAAATTTTTAAAATTTGTATAAAAAAATTAAAAAATTTAATATATTTTAAATTTATAAAAATTTTTATTAAAAAATATAAGTTTATAGAAATAAATAAAAAAATAACATATTAAAAAATTTAATTTAAAAAATATTAAAAATTTTTTAATATTTTTATAATTATTTAATTTTATAAATTTTTTTTGTTATTTCATTAAAAATTTTATATAAAATTTTTGGAAAAATTATGTTAACTATATCTTTAATCGGAAGAGAAAATGTTGGAAAATCAATGTTATTTAATAGATTAACAAAATCTAAAAAAGCTTTAGTTTCTAAAATTAAAGGATTTACTAAAGATTTAAATTATGGGTTTTTTATGTTTAAAAATAAAAAAATTATTTTAATCGATACAGCTGGAATAAAATTTTCAAAGTTTAAATTTGTAACACACTCAAAAATTTTTTTAAATACAAAAAAAGCGATACAACAATCTCAACTAATATTTTTTGTTGTTGATGGAAAAGTAGGGTTAACTTTTGAAGATAAAGAAATCGCTAAATATTTAAAAAAAATATCAAAAAAAAATGTTTTTCTTATAATTAATAAAATTGATAATTTTAAAAAAAAATATAAATTTTTTCATAATTTTTATGAAATTGGATTTAAAAAAATTTTTTTTGTTTCCTCAGCTCATGGGCATGGAATAAAACAAACTATTGAAAAAATTTTTTTTTATTATTTTCTTAAAAATTTTAAAAAAGATAAAAAAAAATTTTTATGTTTAAAAAAAAAAAATGTTTCCACCTCTAATGATTTTTTAAAATCAAAAAAAATAAAAGAATTTAAATATAATTTTCCTAAAATTTTTAAAATTATATGTATTGGTCAACCTAATGCAGGAAAATCTACATTAATAAATAATATTTTACAAGAAAAAAAATTATTAACTTCTAAAAAACCTGGAACTACTCGAGATAATATTTGGAATTCAAAAAAATATAAAAATGAAAATTTTATTTTTATCGATACAGCTGGAATAAAAAAAAAAAAAAACGTTATTGATAAAATTACTTTTTTTTCTATAAAAAAGATAATTAATTTTACAAATGTTGCTTTATTGATTATTGATGCTAGTAAAAAATTAATTTCTAGACAGGATTTGAAATTGTCTAGTTTCATTTTAAAAAACAAAATTTCTATAATAATAATAGTAAATAAATGGGATATTCTTTCAAAAAAAGAAAAAAAAATTTTTAAAAAAGAAATAAAAATTAAATTTAAATTTTTATGTTTTTTAAAAATTTTTTATTTATCAGCTTTATTAAATAAAGATATTAAAAAATTGTTAAATTCTATTTATTTAATTAAAAAATTTTATAAAAAAAAAATTAAAAGCTCAACATTAAATAAAATTTTAAAAAATGCGTTGTTAAAATATCCTATTAATAATTTAGTTTTTAAAAAGAAAATAAAATTAAAATATATACATTTAGGTGGATTAAATCCCATAAAAATAATTATTCATGGAACTCGTATAAAATATTTAACACAAGAATATAAAAAATATTTGTTAAATTTTTTTAAAAAATTTTTTAAAATTTCTGGAAATTCTTTGGTTTTATATTTTAAAGAAAGCTTTAATCCTTATAAGAATAATAAATGAAAATATAAGATCTAAGAATTACAAAAAATTTTTAGATCTTATATATATCATTTTAATTAATTATTTATATATTAAAAAAATTTTTTAAAAATTATTTATTATTTTGATGATTATTATATAAAGGAATTTTAATTTTTACATTTTTACTTCCTAATTTAGCTTGACAAGATAATCTGCTATTAGGTTCTAAACCCCAAGCTTTATCTAAAATATCATCTTCTTCTTCTTTTTTTTTTGATAAAGAGTTATAACCTTTAATTACAATACAATGACAAGTACTACAAGAACAAGATTTTTCACATGCATGTTCAATAAAAATATTATTCTTTAAAGCTATATTTAAAATAGATTCGCCTTTTTTTGCATGAATATCATTTTTATTTAATAAAATATTTTTATGATTAAAAAATTTTATTTTTGGCATATTTTTTATACTCTAAAATAAATTAATAATTAATTACTTATAAAAAAGTAATTAATTAAAAAATAAAAATTTAAATAAATATATATACATATATATAATATATTAAGAATATTAAAATATTAATTTAATTTTAATTATATAAAGTAAAGTTAATAATAATATTTTTTAATTTTTTTTAAATGATAAATTAAAAATAAATTTTTCAACGTTTTTTTTGAACTTTTTTAAAAAAGAAATTTTAAAAATTTTTAATTTGCAAGATTTCCAATTTTTTTTAAAAATATGATATGTTAATTTTTTTTTATAATTATTAATTAAAATTTTAATTTTTTTTATTAATTTTTTTATTTTTTTTTTATTTTTTAATTTTCTTAACACATTAAATTTTTTATGTAATTTAATTTGTTTCATTAAAAAAGATTGTTCAAAAAAACATTTTTTTGAAATTTTGATATTATTTATCTTTAAAAAATATTTTGCTCGTTTAAAAGAATTTTTTAATATTTTATAACCTTGATTAATTTGTATAGATTTCTTTAAAAATTTATTTTTTATTTTGTTAGATTTTAAAACATTCATATCAGGATGAAATTTTTTTTGTAAAGAATAAAAATTTTTAGTTAATTTTTTTTTATTAATATTAAATTTTTTTTTTAAATTAAACATAACAAAATAATTTTTATTCATAATTTTTTCCTTTAAAATGAAAAAAAATTTTTTTTATTTTATGTTATTTTTTTTTTTATAATCTTGTATTGCTGCTTTTATAGCTTCTTCAGCAAGTATAGAGCAATGAACTTTTATAGGTGGTAAACTTAATTCTCGAACTATTTCAGAATTTTTTATTTTTTTTGCTTGTGAAATTGATTTTCCTTTAATCCATTCTGTGATTAAAGAGCTTGAAGCAATAGCTGATCCACACCCATATGTTTTAAATTTTACATCTTCAATAATATTTTTTTTATTTACTTTAATTTGCAATTTCATAACATCTCCACAAGCTGGAGCTCCTACTAGTCCATTTCCAATATTTTTATTATTTTTTTTTAAAAAAGAACCAACATTTCTAGGATTTTCATAATGATCAATTACTTTTTTACTATATGACATTTTAAATATACCTTTTATTGATAAAATTTTTAAATTTATTTTAATTTTATTTTTTCCAATTTATTTTTTCAATATCTATTCCATCTTGAAACATTTCCCATAAAGGAGAAATTTTTCTTAATTTATTAATAGATTTTTTTAAAATTTTAATTGTATAAATTATATCTTGTTCTGTCGTAAATCTTCCAATAGAAAATCTAATTGAACTATGAGCTAATTCATCATTTAAACCCATTGATTTTAAAACATAAGAAGGCTCTAAACTTGAAGATGTACACGCTGAACCTGAAGATATTCCTAAATTTTTTAATGCCATAATTAAAGATTCTCCTTCAACATATTTAAAGCTTATATTAAGTATATGAGGAACTCCTTTATGATTAAGATTACTATTTAAGTTTATTTCTTTAATTTTAGAAATACCATTCCATAAAATATTTCGTAAATTTTTAATTTTTATATATTCTTTTTTTATATTTTTTTCTATAATTTCACAAGCTTTAGACATTCCTACAATTTGATGAACAGGTAATGTCCCAGATCTCATACCTCTTTCATGTCCTCCTCCATGTATTAATGGAGATAATCGTATTCTAGGATTTTTTCTAATATACAAAACTCCAATACCTTTTGGACCATATATTTTATGAGCAGAAAAAGACATTAAATTAATATATTTTTTTTTTAAATTAATAGAAATTTTTCCAATACTTTGTGTAGCGTCTACATGGAATAAAATATTATTACTTAAACATATTTTACCAATTTTTTTTATATTTTGAATAACTCCTGTTTCGTTGTTAACATGCATAATAGATATTAAAATAGTATTTTTATTTATATTTTTTTTGATATCTTTAATATTAATTAAACCTTTTTTATTAGTTTTTAAATAAGTAACTTTAAATCCTTTTAGCTCTAAATATCTACATGAATCTAATATAGATTTATGTTCAGTTTGACAAGTAATAATATGATTTCCATTAGATTTATAAAAAGATGCTACTCCTTTAATTGCTAGATTGTTAGATTCAGTTGCCCCTGAAGTAAAAATAATTTCTTCAGGTTTTGCATGTATTAAATTAGAAATTTTTATTCTTGACATATCTACAGCTTCTTCAGCTTCCCATCCAAATTTATGTGATCTAGAAGCTGGATTTCCAAATTTTCCCTTAAAAGTTAAATATTTTTTCATTTCTTTTAAAACTTTAATATCTACTGGTGTAGTAGATGAATAATCTAAATAAATTGGAAATTTCATATTTTTTTTCTTATTTTTTTTAAAAAAAATTAAATATTTTTTTAGTTTTAAATTAATTTTTATTATTTTAAAAAATTTTTAATACTTGATTAAATTAAAATTATATAGTATATAAATAAGTATCAAAATTATTTAAAAAATAATTTCTTTTAAAATAAAAAAAATTTTAAATTCAATTTATTTTATTTTTTTAGGAGTGTAGTTCAACTGGTAGAGCATCGGTCTCCAAAACCGAAAGTTGAGGGTTCAAATCCCTCCGCTCCTGAAAAAAAATAAAATTTTTATATCAAAAAAATTTAATTTTTATATTAAAAATTAAAAAATATGAAATAATAATTATGATATTTATTTCTTAAATAAAATTCAAAAAAAAATTAATTTAAAATATTTTTAATTATAATAATATTTAATAAAAATAAAATATAATAAAAAAATTTATAAAATATTAAAAAATAAAAATAAATTAAATAATATATATATTATATAATATATATATTATATATAATTATTATATTTTTTAAAAAATATATTTATTATTTTTATAAATTTTATTTTTTTATTTAAAAAAGATTTAATTTAAAATTAAATATTTTAAAAAAAAAATAAGAGATGTATAAAATGCCAGAATATCGATCAAAAACAACCACTAATGGGCGTAATATGTCTGGTGCTCGATCACTTTGGAGAGCTACTGGAATGATTGATGAAGATTTTAAAAAACCAATTATTGCAGTAGTTAATTCTTTCACAGAATTTGTACCAGGACATATACATTTGCAATCTGTAGGATCTTTAATTTCTAAAGAAATTTATAAATTAGGTGGAGTTCCTAAAGAATTTAATACTATCGCTATAGATGATGGAATTGCTATGGGTCATTCAGGAATGTTATACTCTCTTCCTTCTAGAGATTTAATAGCAGATTCAGTAGAATATATGATAAATGCACATTGTGTTGATGCTATGATCTGTATTTCTAATTGTGATAAAATTACTCCTGGAATGTTAATGAGCGCATTAAGATTAAATATACCAACAGTATTTGTTTCAGGAGGGCCAATGGAGGCTGGCCAAAAAAATAATTCAGTATCAAAAAATTCTTTAAAATTTTCTAAAAAAATAGATTTAGTTGATGCTATTGTAAATGGAATAGATCCAAATATAAGTCAAAAAAAATCACTTAAAATAGAAAAATCTGCTTGTCCTACTTGTGGATCTTGCTCTGGAATGTTTACAGCAAATTCTATGAATTGTTTAATAGAAGCTTTAGGTTTAGCACTTCCAGGTAATGGTACTTTATTAGCTACACATTCTGAGAGAAAAAAATTATTTTTAAAATCTGCTCGAGTAATTGTAAAAATTACTAAAAATTTTTATAAAAAAAATAATTTTAGTTTGTTACCTAGAAATATAGCTAATAAATCTTCTTTTTTTAATGCAATGTCTGTTGATATAGCTATGGGTGGATCGACAAATACTGTATTACATTTATTAGCAGCGGCAATAGAAGGAAAAATAAATTTTACTATGAAAGATATTGATTTTCTTTCAAGAAAAGTTCCTCATTTATGTAAAGTCTCCCCTAGTACTTCTAAATATCATGTAGAAGATGTTCATCGAGCTGGAGGTATCATTGCTATTTTATCAGAATTAAATAAATTGAAGTTATTAAATAATAAAGTTAAAAATATTTTAGGAAAAACATTAAAAAGTACTTTAAAAAAATATGATATTTTAGTTACAAAAAATAAAAAAATAAAAAAAATGTATAAATCTGGACCAGGAAGAAAAAAAACCAAATTACCTTTTTCTCAATCTTTTTTTTGGAAAAAATTAGATATTAATAGAAAATCTGGTTGTATCAGATCATTTAAACATGCATATAATAAAGATGGAGGCTTAGCTATTTTATACGGAAATATTGCTAAAAATGGATGTATTGTTAAAACAGCTGGAGTAAATAAAGCATTATACTTTTTTTCAGGAATTGCTCAAGTTTATGAAAGTCAAGAAGAAGCTTCTACAGCAATTTTATCTGGTTTAATAAAACCCGGTCATATTGTAGTTATTAGATATGAAGGTCCTAAAGGAGGACCTGGAATGCAAGAGATGCTTTATCCTACTACTTATTTAAAAGCTATGAAATTAGATCAAAAATGTGCTTTAATTACAGACGGTAGATTTTCTGGAGGAACTTCAGGGCTGTCAATTGGACATATTTCACCAGAAGCTGCAAATAAAGGAGAAATAGCATTAATTAGAAATGGAGACATTATTGAAATAGATATTTTAAAAAGATCTATTTCTTTAAAAATTTCTTTAAAAATTTTAAATTTTAGAAAAAATGAAGAAAATAAAAAAGGTTTAAAAGGTTATCTTCCTTTATCAAGAAATCGTAACATTTCAAATTCTTTAAAATATTATTCTTTTTTTGCAAACAGTGCAGATAAAGGAGCAACAAGAGATTTGTCAAAAATATATTTTAATAATAAATAACTATAAATATTAAAGGTGTTAGATATTATATGAAAAATTACTTTAATAGTTTAAATTTTAGACAAAAATTAACAGAATTAAAAAAATGTAGATTAATGAGAAAAAATGAATTTTATAATAAAAAAAAATCTTTAGAAAATAAAAAAATTGTTATTCTTGGTTGTGGAGCTCAAGGTTTAAATCAAGGTTTAAATATGAGGGATTCAGGTTTGACAATTTCATATGCTTTAAAAAATAAAAGTATTATAAATAAAAATAAATCTTGGAGAAGAGCTAAAAAAAATAAATTTATAGTTGATTCATATGAAAATTTAATACCATTTGCAGATTTAGTAATTAATTTAACTCCTGATAAAAATCATTCTTATGTTGTAAAAAAAGCTCAAAAATTAATGAAAAAAAATTCTTGTTTAGGGTATTCACATGGATTTAATATTGTAGAAATGGGAGAAAAAATTAGAAAAGATATAACTGTAATTATGGTAGCTCCAAAATGTCCTGGAACAGAAGTAAGAACAGAATATAAACGTGGTTTTGGAGTTCCAACATTAATTGCTGTTCATAAAGAAAATAATATTCATAATAAAGGATTAGATATTGCTAAAGCTTGGGCGTATTCAATAGGTTCTCATAGAGCTGGAGTTCTTGAATCTTCTTTTATTGCAGAAGTAAAATCTGATTTAATGGGAGAGCAAACTATTTTATGTGGATTATTACAAACTGGATCTATAGTAGCTTACGAATATTTAATTAATCAAGGTCATAATTCAGGATATTCTGGTCAACTATTACAAAAAGGGTGGGAAGTTATTACCGAAAGTTTAAAGCATGGAGGAATTAGTTTAATGATGGATCGTTTATCTAATTTTTCAAAAATTAGAGCATATTATTTATCAGAAAATTTAAAAAAATCTTTTAAAACTTTATTCCAAAAACATATGGATGATATTTTATCAGGAGATTTTTCTAAAAATATGATGAAAGATTGGAATAATAAAGATAAACAATTATTAAATTGGCGTTTAGAAACTCAAGAATCCATGTTTGAAAATTCTCCTCAATACAAAGGAAATATATTAGATGATGAATATTTTGAACATGGTTTATTTATGGTGGCTTTAATAAAAGCTGGAATTGAATTATCTTTTGAAATTATGATAGATTCAGGAATTGTAGAAAAATCTGCGTATTATGAATCTTTACATGAATTACCATTAATTGCAAATACAATTTCTAGAAAAAAATTATATGAAATGAACGTAGTAATTTCAGATACTGCAGAATATGGAAATTATTTATTTTCTCAAAAAGCTGTTCCTATTTTAAGAAATTTTATTAATAATTTAAAATATGGAGATTTTGGAAATGCTCCTATTTCAAATGAAATAGATAATATTGAATTAAAAAATATAAATGAAAATATTTATAGACATCCTATTGAAAAAGTAGGAAGAAAATTAAGATATTATATGACTAAAATGAAAAAAATAAAATAAAAAATAATATTCTTACTAAGATATTTAACAAATATTTTTTCTTAAATATTTAATTTAATTTTTAATAAAAAACTTTATATAAAGTAAATAATAAATAATTTTAATATAAAATTTTATAATTATTAATATTTCATATTATTATAAAATTTTTTAAATATTAAAATTAATAAAAAAATATAATAAAATATGGAGTTTTATGAAAAGTTTAATAAAAAATTTAACTGATGAGAGTTTTGACTTATTTATTTCTAAAAATTCTAAAAATTTTATTTTAATAGATTTTTGGGCAAAATGGTGTAATCCTTGTAAATTATTATCCCCTATTTTAGAAAAATTATCTAAAAATTTTATAGATATCAAATTTGTAAAAGTAGATATTGAAAAAAATCCAAAAGTTTCTTTAAAATATTCTATTCAAAGTGTACCTACTTTAATTTTAATGTATAAAAAAAAAGTTATTAATACAAAAATAGGTGTTTCTTCTAAAGAAAATTTATCTAATTTTTTAACAACGAATATTAATAATTTTAAATCTTTTAAAAAATAAAATGTTTTAAATATTTTTTTATATTTTTTTTAAAAAAAAATTGTTTTTTATCAAGATGTATTTTTATTTTTTTTTTTTTTTTTTGTTTTTTTTATTTAAGAACCCACCAAATTATGAATCTTACTACTCTAAAAAATACATTAGTTACTAAATTAATTATGCTTGGCAAAAAAATAGGATTAGGACATTTAGCTAGAATGAGAAGGCAAGATATTATTTTTGCTATTTTAAAGCAGCACTCAAAAAGTGGAGAAGATATTTTTGGAGATGGAGTTTTAGAAATATTACAAGATGGTTTTGGATTTTTAAGATCTTCAGATAGTTCATATTTAGCAGGCCCAGATGATATTTATGTTTCTCCTAGTCAAATTAGAAGATTTAATTTAAGAACAGGAGATACTATATCAGGAAAAATTAGACCTCCAAAAGATGGAGAAAGATATTTTGCTTTGTTAAAAGTGAATAAAGTAAATTATGATCAACCTGAAAATGCTAGAAGTAAAATTTTATTCGAAAATTTAACTCCATCACACGCAAATTCTAGATTGAGAATGGAAAGAGGAAATGGATCTACAGAAGATTTAACAGCTAGAGTATTAGATTTAGCTTCTCCAATTGGTAGAGGCCAAAGAGGGTTAATTGTTGCGCCTCCTAAAGCTGGTAAAACTATGTTGTTGCAAAACATTGCTCAGAGTATTGCTCACAATCACCCAGAATGTGTGTTAATGGTTTTATTAATTGATGAAAGACCAGAAGAAGTTACAGAAATGAGAAAATTAGTAAAGGGAGAAGTAATAGCTTCTACTTTTGATGAACCTGCTTCTAGGCATGTTCAAGTTTCAGAAATGGTAATTGAAAAAGCGAAAAGATTAGTAGAACATAAAAAAGATGTAATTATCTTATTAGATTCAATCACCAGATTAGCAAGAGCATATAATACTGTAGCTCCTTCATCAGGAAAAGTTCTTACTGGAGGGGTAGATGCTAATGCTTTACATAGACCAAAAAGATTTTTTGGTGCAGCTAGAAATGTAGAAGAAGGGGGTAGTTTAACAATTATAGCTACAGCTTTAATAGATACTGGTTCAAAAATGGATGAAGTGATATATGAAGAATTTAAAGGAACAGGAAATATGGAATTGCCATTATCTCGTAAAATAGCAGAAAAAAGAGTATTTCCAGCTATTGATTATAATAGATCAGGAACTAGAAAAGAAGAGCTTCTTACACTTCCTAATGAATTGCAAAAAATGTGGATTTTAAGAAAAATTATACATCCTATGGGAGAAATTGATGCAATGGAATTTTTGATTAATAAACTTTCAATGACAAAAACAAATGATGAATTTTTTAATATGATGAAAAGATCTTCATAAAATTTTCATTTTTTTATAAAAAAATGAAAAATTTAAAAGCGCTTGTAGCTTAGTGTGGATAGAGCATTGCTTTCCGAAAGTAAAGGTCGCAGGTTCAAATCCTGTCAAGCGCATAAAAAAAAAGTTGCAATAAATTTAAATTAATTATAAAATTATAATTAAATATTAATATTAATTTTTAATAATAAATTTTTTTTAAAATGTTTTATTAATAAATATATTTATTTTATTTTTTTTAAAATAATTTATTAAAAAAATTTATTTAAAAAAATTTTTTTTATGGTGGTTATAGCTCAATTGGTAGAGCTCTGGATTGTGGTTCCAGCGGTCATGGGTTCAATTCCCATTAACCACCCCAAAAAAAAATTTTTTTAATATTTAAAAATTTTTTTCGGCGAATAGCGCAGCTTGGTAGCGCAACTGGTTTGGGACCAGTAGGTCAGAGGTTCAAATCCTCTTTCGCCGATAAAAATATAATTTTTTTTTTAATTTAAATATTTATAAAAAAATTTTTTTTTGTATATTTAAAAAAAATTTTTTTTAATAATTCTGATAATTCATATTTTGATCTAATACAAATCCATTTATTTTTTTTTTTAAAATATTTAAAATGATATCCATTTTTTGATGTTGCTATCCAAATTTGTTTTAAAAAACTTTGTTTACTAATAATAATTTTTTGTTTTTTTTTAAAAAATTTTATTTTCATTAAATTGTTTTTGTTTTCATAATCAACGTTTTTAAGTTTAAATATTTTTAAAAATAAATCTATATTTTTTTCTATTTTTAAAATAATTTTATAAAATTTTTGATCAAAATTATTTTTTTTATTATATTGAATCATTTTATTTTCCAATTTATTAAAATTTTAATATTTTTAACTTTTTATATTTTTTAAATAAATTTTAATAATAAATAGTATAAATATAATTAAAATTATTTTTATTTTATTGTTTAAAATTAATTTTTTAATTTAAAAAATTAAATAAATTTTATAATATTATAATATATTAACTAAAATATAGTTTAAAATATGAAAAAAAAAATATTTTTTTCTAAAATGCAATCTTTAGGAAATGATTTTGTTATTTTAGAAAATTTAACTCAAAACTTTTGTTATTCTTCATCTTTAATTAAATCTTTATCTAATAGAAAATTAGGAATAGGTTTTGATCAATTATTAATTGTTGAATCATCAAAAAATAAAAATGCAGATTTTTTTTATAGAATTTTTAATGCTGATGGAACGGAAGTATCTCAATGTGGAAATGGAGCACGTTGTTTTGCTAAATTTTTATTTATAAAAGGTTTTTCAAAAAATAAAAAAATTTCTATACAAACAAAAAATCGAATTATGTCTGTTTTAATTCAATCAAATAAATTAGTAACGTTAAATATTGGAAAACCTATTTTTAATTTAAACAAAATTCCTTTTATTGGAAAAAAAAATAAAAAATATAAAAAATATTTTATAAAATTAGAAAATAAAAAATATTTTTTTGATGTTCTATCAGTAGGTAATCCTCATTGTGTTCTTCAAGTTAAAAATTTTAAAAAATTGAATATACAGAAAATAGGTTCTTTTATTGAAAGTCATAAATTTTTTCCTAATAAAACAAATGTAAATTTTATGAAAATTTTAAATAATAAAAAAATTTTTTTAAGAATTTATGAAAGAGGAGTAGGTGAAACACAATCTTGTGGAAGTGGGGCATGCGCTTCTGTAGTTTCTGGAATATTAAATAAAATATTAAAAAGAAAAAAAATTTGTGTAAATTTATTAGGTGGAAATTTAGAAGTAGAATGGAAAAAAAAAAATGATTGTATTTATGTGACTGGTCCAGTTTTTCATGTATACGATGGATTTTTTTATATTTAATTAAAATTTTTTTATAAAATTTATATATTTTTATAAAAAAATATTATTATTTATTATTTATTTTAGTTAAGAATTTATGAAAAAAAAATATAAAAAAAAAAAAAATAAAAATTTTGAAAAAATTATTTTTGCTTTATTTTTAGCTGGTTTTTCAAATTTTTTTATGTTATATTTTTCTCAACCTATTTTATCATTTTTTTCAAAAAAATTTTATTTGAGTCCTATAGAAAGTAGTTTATCACTATCAGTTTCTACCGCATGTATGGCTATTGGAACTTTGTTTTCTAGTTTTTTAGCAGATTTTTTTGGAAGAAAAAAAGTAATTTTTTTATCTTTACTCTTATCAATATTATTTACTTTTTTTTCAATTTTTGCAAATTCTTGGAATCAAATAATTTTGTTTAGAGCTTTAGTTGGATTTTTTTTAAGTGGAGTAACACCTATTTCAATAATTTATTTAAGTGAAGAAATAGATGCTTCTTCTTTATCTAAATCTATTGGATTATATATCAGTGGAAATACTATTGGAGGATTTTCAGGTAGATTATTTAGTAGTATTGGAATACATTATTTTTCTTGGAAAATTTTATTTTTATTAATTGGATTATTTTCTTTTTTTTTAATAATAATATTTTATTACTACCTTCCAGAATCTAAAAATTTTAAAAGTTCGAATATTACTTTAAAATCTTTAAAAGATAATTTTTTATTTCAAATTACAAATGAAAAAATAGTTTTGTTATTTATTATTGGTTTTTTCACAATGGGTTCTTTTGTAGCTGTATTTAATTATATAAATTATAGATTATCTATAATGCCTTTTCATTTAAGTTCTAAGTCTATTAGTTTTATTTCTTCAATTTATTTAGTAGGTATATATTTTTCTCAAAAATCTAGTAATTTAGTTAAAAAAAATGGAATTTTTAAAATTTTAATAATATCTTTAATTTTAATGATAATAGGTTTATTTTTAACATTTTGGAATTATTTATTAATTATTTTTTTTGGCTTATTATTATTTTCTTCAGGATTTTTTTTATGTCATTCTGTTATTAGCAATTTAGTAAGTTATTTTTCTTTAAAATTTAAAATTTTTATTTCTCCATTATATTTCTTTTTTTATTATATGGGAGCTAGTATTTTAGGAACTTTAAATGGATATATTTGGTTTAAATTTGATTGGTTTGGAGTAATTGAATTTTTAACAATATGTTTATTAATTAGTATTATAGCAATTTTAAGATTAAAAAAATTAATAAAATAAAAAATATTTTTATATAAAATTTATATTTTTTTATAAATTTCAAATCTATATTTTTTTTTTTTACTATAAATTATATTTTTTGGTTTTATATTTAACAATTTTTTATCTTTAAAAAATCTTTTAATAATTACTTTTTTTGCAATTTTTATAGATTCTATAAGTAATTTTTTAGTTTGGAATATATCAAATTTTGTAATTTTTCTTAAAAAATATATATTTTTTTTCGGTAAAGATTTATGATTATATGTTTTAAACATTGGATCTAAATAAATAATTTTTGGGTTTATTTTTTTTTTTTTTAATAATTTTAAAGAATTATTACAATAAAATTTTAAATTTTTTTTGTAAAAAGATCCATACTTTTTATTTTTATAAATTTTTTTTAATGCTTTAGATAAAAAATATGAAATAATTGGATTTTTTTCTATCATTATTACTTTAAATCCTGAGGATACTAGTAAAAAAGAATCTGTTCCACAACCAGCTGTTAAATCAAATATATATTTTTTTTTATTTTTTAAACCTATAGCTTGAATTAATTTTTCTTTATAAAGATTTTTTTTATTTTTAATACGATAATTTAATTTTTTAGATTTAAAATCAATATTAAAATTTTCTATTTTTTTATTTAATTTAGATTCTAAAACAATTTTAGAATTTTTTATTTTTAAATTTATATTAGAATTTATGCAATTTAAAATTTTCCAATTTTTAAACCAATTTATCAAATTATTTTTGTTCTTTATTTTTTTTTTTTTGATTGTAATCATAATATTTTTTATGTATTTTAATTGTTAATAAAATAATTTTAAGATAAAAGAATAAAATTATTTATATATAAATAATTTTTTTAATTTTTTAAAGTATTTTATAAAAAATACTATTCTTTTATATTTTATAATTTTATAATATTATTTTATTGAATTAAATAATTTATTAATATTTGAATAATTAAAAAATTTTTTATTTTTTAATTTTATAATATTAAAATTTCTAATTATAGAATATTTTAAAAATAATTATTTTAATATAGTTTTGTATATAAATATATATTAAATTAAATTAAAAAAAAGTTCTACATTTTTTAAAATTATTTTTATTTTTTACACAATAACATTTTAGTTGAGGTAATTCTAAAATATGTCTAATTTTTCAAACATGAAAATTAATAATTTTGTAACTTGTGTGAATAATACTAAAAATAATATACAAGGAATAAATACAATACAGAATGAATCTTTAAATAAAGTTGAGTTATCTTCAGTTGAAGATCAAGAAAATGTATTTTCAATTTCAAAAAATGATTTTGCTAATATTATTAATATTCTTCAACACAAAAATTTAGATCAATCTATAAAAAATTTATGTACTCCTAAAAATCAAGAAAAAGTATTTAATATATTGGATATTATTCAAAATAAGTTGACAGAATCTTTAAATGATTTAGCTCAAGAATTAAAAAATGAATCTTTTAATAATAATTTTAATAATTCTTTAGATAAAGATATAAAATTTATCGAAAATATTGAGCATTTATCTTCATATTATATTATAAATTTATTTAAAAATTTAAAAATATTATGTAATTTTTCCGATAATAATATTTTTTTAAAAAAAATAGCTTTTCATAATTTAACACGTTTATTTGACAAATACAAAATGTTATTCAGTGCCTCTGAAATAGATAAATTTTCTAAAAAAATGCCATTTTTTGGGAATTTATTAAAAGAAGAAATTAAAATTTTTGATCACGGATTTAATTTTTTAGAAAATTATTGGGAAAAAATGGTTCATTTAAATAATAAAGATAAATCTATAGTAATTCAGTTATTATTATCAAATGATTTAAATAAATTAAATTTTTCAAAAAATTTTGATTATAAAAAGTTTCCTTTTCATTTAGCTACATTATCCGACAATATAAAAAATGATGGAATTAAAATTATAAATGAAAGTAAAAAAATTTTTGAAAATAAGAAATTTAATAATAAAATCGAAAAAAGTATAAATAATATTGTAAACACTTGTAATGAAGAAAATAGTGCTTTTTTTGATTTTATAAATTTTTATAACAAAAATATTAATAATGAATAATAAATTATAAAATAAAATTTAAAAGTTTTAAAATAAATAAAAATTTTTAATTAAATTAGCTCTATTAATAAAAATTTTCTTTTTAAAAAATTTTTTTTAAATATTAAAAAGTTAAATGCTTTTTTTTTATAATTTAGATATCTTTAATTTATATAATTAAAAATATAAATTATAAAAAATTTTATTTTATTATTTTAATCTCTTAGATTAATTAAAATAATTATTAATTTTAAAATCAGAATATAATAAATAAAACTTATTATATTCTGATTTTAATAAATAAATTTTAATAGTATAAAAAACATTAAAATATGAAAAATAAAAAAATATCTTGGAAACCTACATCGAAAGTTAAAGATTTAGTGAAACGTTCAAAAATTTTTTTTAAAATTAGAAAATTCTTTTATAAAAAAAATTTTATAGAATTAGATACTCCATTATTATCTCAATTTCAAGTAAATGAATATTATTTAGATCAATTTAAAACAAAATTTTTTTTAAATGATAATAAAAAAAAAAATTCTTTTAATAAAAATTATTGGTTGAATACTAGTCCTGAATATCATATGAAAAGATTTTTATCTTATGATAAAAAAAATAATTCTATTTATCAAATTTGTAAATCTTTTAGAAATAATGAATGTGGAACTTTACATAATCCTGAATTTACTATTTTAGAATGGTATAGACCAAATTATAATATTTATGATTTAATGAAAGAAATTAATGAATTTTTAATAATTGTTTTTAAATTTCCTCAATCTGTTAGATATTCTTATAAAAAAATATTTCAAAAATATTTAGATATTGATCCATTAACATGTAAAAAAAAATATTTAAAAAATAAAATTATTGAATTAAAACATTGCCATCTTATTAAAGATAATTTTCTAAATAAAAATGATTTGTTAGAAATATTATTTATGATAGGAATTGAGCCATATCTTGGAAAAAAATTTCCTATTTTTATTTATAATTATCCGTCTGATCAAGCTTTAATGTCAAAAATAAATAAAAAAAATAAAAAAGTATGTGAAAGATTCGAATTATTTTTTAAAGGAATAGAATTAGGTAATGGATTTTATGAATTATCTAATTATGTTGAACAAAAAGAAAGATTTTTAAAAAATAATATTAAAAGAAAAAAAAATAATATTAAAGAAAGAAAAATAGATAATTTTTTTTTATGTTCATTAAAAACAAAAAATTTTCCTAAATGTTCTGGTGTTGCTTTAGGATTAGATAGATTAATAATGTTATTTTTAAAAAAAACAAATATTAAAAATGTACTTTCTTTTTCTATAGAAAATTGTTAAAAAATAATATTAGTTTACAACAATATTAAAAAATTTTTTTATTATTTACCAATATTTTTCTATTGTAATATTTCCTGGAAATTTTCTTAAATTTTTTGTCATTTTTTTTTTATTTATTAGCCATTTTTGTACATCTTGAACCATATTAGGATTTCCACATAACATAATATGAGAATTTTTTTTATTCATTTTAATATTTAAAGATTTTTCAAAAAATTTGTTTTTTAATAATTTTGTAAGTCTTTTATTAAGAAAATTTTTTTTTTTTTCACGACTAATACTAATTTTTACAATTAATTTTTTTTTGTATATTTTTTTTAATTTTTTTATTTTAGATAAATATATTAAATCTGAAAAATATCGGACTGATTGTATCAATATAATTTTTTTAAATTTTTGTAAATTTTTTTTTTCTTGTAATATTGATAAATATGGTCCTATTCCAGTTCCTGTAGAAATCATCCATAAATTTTCAAAAGATTTTTTAATTTCTATTAATGTAAAATATCCAAATGATTGTTTTGAAACAAATATTTTATCTGTATCATTTAAATTTTTTAGTTCATTACTCATTTCTCCTTTTTTTACTAATGTAATATAAAATTCAATTTTTTTTTTTTTAGGAGCATTAACAAAGGAATATGCTCTTTGAATATTTTTATTTTTTTTTTTTATTAATATTTTACTAAATTGACCAGCAATAAAACAATCTATTTTTGCTGTTAAAATGATTTTTAAAAGATTTTTGTTATTAAAATATCTAATTTTTTGTATTTTTGCTGGAATCCAATTAGTCATAATTTTCTCATAAAAAAATTTAAAAATTTTTTTTTGATCATATAATTTATATGATTTTTAATTTATACTGTAAATTATTATAAAAAATTTTTAAATATTAATATATAAATAATAAATTATATATTAATATTTATTTAATATATAAATATAGTAATTTTTTTAAAAAAATTTTTAAAAAAATTATTTTATAATATAAATTTACTTAAATCTTCTGAAGAAATTAAAGATTTTAGATGTTTGTTTACATAATTAGAATCTATTTTAATATTTTTACCTTTATTTTCTAATACATTATATGAAATATCTTCCATAAGTTTTTCTAAAATTGTATATAAACGTCGCGCTCCAATATTTTCCATAGATTCATTTATTTTCCATGCTGTTTTTGCAATTTTTTTAATTCCATCTTTCGTAAATTTTATTTTTATAGACTCGGTTTTCATTAAAGCTTTATATTGTATTGTAATAGATATTTTTGGTTTAGTTAATATTTCTTCAAAGTCTTTTTTTGTTAGAGCTTTTAAATTTACTTTTATAGGTAATCTTCCTTGCAATTCAGGAATTAAATCTGAAGGGGAAGATGTTTGAAACGCTCCAGAAGCAATAAATAGAATATGATCTGTTTTAACTATTCCATGTTTTGTAGAAACTGCACATCCTTCTATTAAAGGTAACAAGTCTCTTTGAACTCCTTCTCTTGATACATCGTGATTAGAAGAATTATTTCTTTTACAAATTTTATCAATTTCATCAATGAAGACTATTCCGTTTTGCTCAACAGAATTTATAGCTTTTTTTTTTAAATTTTCAGAATCTACTAGTTTAGAAGCTTCCTCTGAAGTTAAAATTTTCATAGCATCTTTAATTTTTAATTTTCTAATATTTTTTTTTGATCCATTAATATTTTGAAAAAGAGATTGTAATTGATTTGTTAGTTCTTCCATTCCAGGGGGAGCCATAATTTCAATTCCAACTGGATTTCCTAGTACATTAATTTCAATTTCTTTGTTATCTAATTTTCCTTCTCTTAATTTTTTTCTAAATTTTTTTATTGTAGATAAAGGTCTTTTTTCTTTAGAAGATTTTTTTTTTTTTAAATGATTTTGAGCTCCAGGAACTAAAACTTCTAGAATTCTTGACTCTACTATTTTTTTTACTTTTTTTTTATTTTTTTTAATAGATTCAGCTCTAATTATTTTAATAGAAATATCAGTTAAATCTCTAATAATAGAATCTACTTCTTTTCCAACATATCCAACTTCTGTGAATTTTGTAGCTTCTACTTTAATAAAAGGAGCATTTGAAAGTTTTGCTAATCTCTTAGAAATTTCTGTTTTTCCTACTCCTGTAGGGCCGATCATTAAAATATTTTTAGGAGTTATCTCAGATTTTATGTCTTCTGTTAATTGCATTCTTCTCCAACGATTTCTTAAAGCAATAGATACTGCTTTTTTAGCAGATTTTTGACCTATTATAAATTTATTTAATTCTTTTACAATTTCTCGAGGAGTCATAGTATCATTCATTACATTTATTTCCTTATTTTTCAGAGTTCATTTCTTTAATTGTAAAATTATTATTTGTATAAATACAAATATTTGATGCAATTTCTAAAGATTTTTTTACAATATTTTTTGCATGTAATTTTGTGTTTTTAATCAAAGCAATTGCTGCGGCTTGAGCATAACATCCTCCAGATCCAATAGCTATAATATTATTTTCTGGTTTTATAACATCTCCATTACCAGTAATTAATAAAGATTCTTTTTTATCAACTACAGCTAAAAGTGCTTCTAATTTTTTTAATATTCTATCTGATCTCCAATCTTTAGCAAGTTCTATAGCTGATCTTTTTAATTGTCCTTGATGAACTGATAATTTTTTTTCAAATAGATCAAATAAAGTGAATGCATCAGCTGTACTACCAGCAAATCCAGCAATTACTTTATTATGATATAATGTTCTTACTTTTTGTACATTACTTTTCATAATTGTAGAACCTAATGTTGCTTGACCATCACCACCAATTACTACTTTTTTTTTTATTCTCACACTAATTATAGTTGTCATTTTTAAGAACTTCTTGTAAGTTAATGATAAATAATTTAATTTTATTATATTTTCAATTTTTTATAAATAATTATAAAATTTATTTAAATAAATTTTTATAAATTATTTATCTTTAAAAATATATTGATTTTAAAAAAAAATGTTATTATTATTAATATTTTATTAATATTTTAGAATAAATTATATTTTTATGATAAAGTAAAAAAATTAATAATTTAAATATTAAAAAAATTTTAAAAAATTTTTTTAATATTTAAATTACACTAAAAAATGTTAATTAATTTAAAATTTTTTTTTTTTTTTTTAAATTAACTATTTATTAAACTAATAATTTTATTTTTATAAGGTTTTTATGAAAAAAAATATTCATCCTAAATCTTTTTTAATTACAGCAAAATGCTCTTGTGGCAATATAATTCATGTATATAGTACTGTTAATAAAAATATTTCTTTAGATGTTTGCTCAAAATGTCATCCTTTTTATACTGGTAAACAAAGGGTAGTAGATACTGGAGGAAGAATTAAATTGTTTAAAAAACGTTTTCATAATATTTAAATATAAAAGATAAATCTTATAATTTATTTTTTATTAAATTTTTTTATTAAAATAAACAAATATTTTTTTATTTAAAATAAATTAAAATATATAAAAATTTATTTTTTTATAATATTTTTTTAATATTTTAAAATAAAAAATATTTTATTAAAAATTTTTTTATATTTATATTTTATAAATAAGTCCATTGAAGTGTGTTTTCTAAAATTTTTTCTCCATGAGGGGTTAATATAGATTCTGGATGGAATTGAAAACCACAAATTCGATTATAATTATTTTTAACAGCCATAACAAGATTTTTTTTGTAAGCATTTATTTTTAATTCATTAGGTATTTCTTTTTTTTTAAATACTAAAGAATGATATCTTCCTACACTTATAGGATTTGGTAATTTATAAAACATATCTTTTTGATCATGATTTATAAAAGAAGATTTTCCATGAATAATTTTTGTGCATTTGTTTATTTTTCCTCCATAAGATTCAATAATTGCTTGATGACCTAAACAAATTCCTATAATAGGAATTTTTCCTTTTAATAATTTTATTAAAGACATCATGCATCCAGAATTTTTAGGTATTCCAGGACCAGGAGATAAAATTAAAATTGGTTTTTTTAAATTTAAAATTTTTTTTATTATTTTTTCTTTTTTTATATTGTTTCTATAAATATAAACTTTATAATTTTTTATTCTAAAAATATCCACTAGATTATATGTAAAAGAATCAAAATTATCTAATAATATTATTTTAGGCACTTATTTATTTTTCCTTAAATTTTTTTATTATTATATTTTTATTTTTTTGAGATAAATAAATAGATTGAAGAACAGCACAAGCTTTATTCCAAGTTTCTTTAGTTTCTTCTTCGGGTATAGATTCTAATACAATTCCAGCTCCAGATTGAACAGTTGCTATATTTTTTTTGATATAAGCAGATCTAATTATTATACATGTGTTTAATGCTCCTGATCCATTAAAGTAACCTATTGATCCTCCATATACCCCTCTTTCTTCTTTTTCTAATTTAGAAATTATTTGCATTGCTTTTATTTTAGGGGCTCCTGTTAAAGTCCCCATATTCATACATGCATAATATGCATGAAAAGCATCTAGATCTTTTTTTAATTTTCCAGTTACTACAGAAACTAAATGCATAACATGAGAATATTTATGTACTTTTTTAAAATATTTAACATATCTAGATCCAGGGACACAAATTTTAGCTAAATCATTTCTTGCTAAATCTACTAACATTATATGCTCAGATAATTCTTTTTTATTAGTTCTCATTTCTAATTCTATCTTATTATCTAAATCAATATTAATAGATCCATTTATAAAAGTGCCTCTTTTTCTCGTACCAGCGATTGGATGTATTTCTATTTTTCTATTTTTAGAATTATATTTTAAAAAAATTTCAGGTGAAGAACCAAATAAAGTAAATTTTTCATCATTCATAAAAAACATATATGGACTTGGATTACTTTTTTTTAATAAAAAATATGCATATAATGGATTATAGCAAGAAATAAAAAATTTTCTTGATAAAACTATTTGAAAAATTTTTCCTTTTTTTATATATTTTTTAGATTTTTTCACTAGTTCAGAAAATTTTTTTTTATCACAATTGTTAGTAATAGATATATTTTTTACATTTTTTTTTTCATATTTTTGAAAATTTTTTAATACCATTAATTTTTTTATTTTTAAAATTTTTTTTTTTAATCTTATTTTTTCAATTTTGTTTTTTTTAAATATTGTTGATTGTATAATACATTTTTTATTTTTATGATTAAAAAATATCATAGTTTCTGCTACATAAAAACAAAAATCTGGGCATTTTTGTTTTTTTTTAAATTTTATAGAATTTTCATAATATTTTATAAAATCGTAAGAAAATAATCCTCCAAAAAAAATAGATTGCGGATTTTTTTTAGGATAATCAAAATTATTAATAATAATTTTAAAAATTTTTAAAAAAGAAGTTTCTTTTAATCTTTTATCTTCATCTAATGATATAAATTTATTTTCTTTTAAAAAAAATATTTTAAAAACATTTTTTTTTTTTTTAAATTTTATATTTTTAGATAAACATTTTACAAACCTATTAATTAAATTTTTTCCATTTTTAGAAAAATATTTGATATATATTATAGATTTTTTTAATGTTATTCTTATTGCACTATCTACAATAATTATACTTTCTATTTTTTTTTTATTTTTTGTTTTTGATGATTCTAATAATAAAGTGTTTTTTTTTAAACGACAAATTTGATTGAAAATTTTAAGTGGATTTTTTTCATAAATTATTTTTTTTTTAATTATTTTTACTTTATATTTTTTTTTCATTTAAAGAATTCCAATATCTTATTTAAAAATATTGTATAGAATATTAAAAATTTTTATTAATAAATTTTTTATTATATTTTAATATTTTAAATATTAATGATTTAATGAGAATGAATATATAAATTTTTTTTATTTATTATTTATTTTATTTAATTTATTATTTTTTAATTTTTTTATTTATTAAATTTTAATTTTATTTATATAAATTAATTACAAATTAATATAATAATTAAAAACTTTAAAATAAAAATAATTTAAATAATTTTTTTATTAAAATTTTTAATATTTTTTTAATATTTTTAAAAATTATTTTTATAAATTTATAATTTTTATTTTTTAGCGGGAAACGAGATTTGAACTCGTGACCCCAACCTTGGCAAGGTTATGCTCTACCAGCTGAGCTATTCCCGCAAAAAAAAATATATTATAAATATATATTTATAATATTATAATAACAATATAAATCATATTACAAGTATTCTTTAATAAATATTTTTTATATTTTATTATTTTTTTATTTTATTTTAAAAAAATTTTTTTTATAAAATAAAAGTTCTTTAATAGATTCTTTAATATCAGATATAGTTTGATGTCTATTTTTTTTTTTAATTTTTTTTTTTTTCCAACGATAGTATAATTCTTTGATAGTACTTACATCAATAGATCTATAATGAAAATATTTTTCTAATTTTGGCATATATTTTAATAAAAATTTTCGATCTTGATGAATACTGTTGCCGCAAAGAGGAGAATTATTTTTTATAGACCATTTTTTTAGAAATTTTAATATTTTTTTTTCTGCTGAATTTTCAGTATATAAACTTTGTAATGATTTTTTTATTAATCCATTTTTTTTATGAATTGTTTTATTCCACAAATTCATTCTTTTTAATTTTTTTTTAGATTGTTTGATAACTATCTCTAAACTAGGAGATAAAATTTTTAATTTATTATTTGTGATAATGATACCAATAGATAAAATATGATTTTTTTTTATATTTAAACCAGTCATTTCTAAATCTAACCATATTAAATTATTTTTTTTATTCATTTTTTATAATCTTGATTTTTTATTTTAAATAAATTAAAAATTATTATTGTAAAACAATAACTTAAAATTATTATAAATAATATAAATTTTTTATACTAAAATTACAGTGTAATTTTAATTTTTTGAAATTAAATATTTTTTTTTTAAAAACTTAAATTATTTATATATTTAAAAATTTAAATATAATAAAATTAATTATTTATAAAAATGGTATTAATTTTATAAATAATTAATTTTTATTATTAAAAATTTTAATTATTATATATGTTAATATATTTTTTATATATATAATTTTATTTTAATTATTTTTTTAAAAAATAATTAAAAATTTTTTTTTAATATTTTATTATATCTGTCTTTCTAACAATTAATATTCATTATTTTATAATAAAAAAATACAATTTATGAAAAATACTAATCCTAAAAATACTGTTTCTTGGAAAAATTTATTTAAACATTATAAAAAAGTAAAAAAATATCATATTAAAGATTTATTTTTAAAAGATATAAATCGTTTTAAAAATTTTTCTTTATGTTTTAAAAAAAAAATTTTAATAGATTTTTCAAAAAATAGAATTACACAAAATACTATTAAAAAATTATTAAGTTTAGCTAATGAAATGGATTTAAAAAATGCAATACGCTCTATGTATTTTGGAAAAAAGATAAATAAAACAGAAAACCGAGCAGTGTTACATGTAGCTTTAAGAAATTTAAAATCTAATTTTTATGTTCTAAAAAATTTAAAAATTAAATTTTCTATAAAAAAAATGTTAAAAAAAATTAAAATTTTTTCTGAGAGTATAATTAATAAAAAATGGTTAGGATATACAGGAAAATATATTACTGATATTGTTAATATAGGAATTGGAGGATCTCATTTAGGCCCATTAATGGTAAGTAAAGCTTTAACTCCTTTTAAAAATAGATTAAAATTACATTTTTTGTCAAACATTGATGGAACAAATATCAAAGAATTATTAAAAAAAGTTAAAATAGATCAAACTTTATTTATTATTTGTTCTAAAACTTTTACTACACAAGAAACACTTACTAATGCTAAAATAATAAAAAAAATTTTTTTAAAACATGCAATTTTAAAAAAAAATATGAAATATCATTTTATTGGAATTTCTGAAAATGAAAAAAAAGTTTTAAAATTTGGAATTGAAAAAAAAAATTTTTTTAAACTTTGGAATTGGGTAGGAGGGAGATATTCATTATGGTCAGCTGCTGGACTTTCTATTGTATTATCAATAGGATTTAAAAATTTTTTATTATTGTTAAAAGGTGCTTCTGATATGGATAAACATTTTCTTAAAACACCTTTTAAAAAGAATATACCTGTATTATTAGCTTTAATTAGTATTTGGTATAACAATTTTTTTAAATCAGAAACAGAAGCTGTTATAGTTTATGATGAATATTTATCTCATTTTTATGAATATTTACAACAAAGTTCAATGGAATCTAATGGAAAAAATATAGATAGAAATATGAATTTAGTTAATTGGCAAACAGGTTCTATTATTTGGGGTTCTACTGGAACAAATTGTCAGCATTCTTTTTTTCAGCTTTTACATCAAGGAACAAAACTTATTCCTTGTGATTTTATTGTTCCTATAAAAACTTATAATTCTGTTTTTAATTCTGATCATCATTTAAAATTATTATCAAATTTTTTTGCTCAAACTAAAGCTTTATCTTTTGGAAATAATAATATAAAAAATTTTAAAAATAAAAAAGAGGTAAATTCTAATAAAATTTTTAAAAATTGTTTTGGAAATCAACCTAATAATTCTTTTTTAATAACTGAAATTAATCCTTATAATTTAGGTTCCTTAATTGCTTTATATGAGCATAAAATTTTTTGTCAAGGAGTGATTTTAAATATTTTTAGTTTTGATCAATGGGGAGTTGAATATGGAAAAAAAATTTCAGTAGAAATTTTAAAAGTTCTTAAAAATAAATATAAATGTAAGAATTATGATAATTCTACAAATTCCTTAATAAATTTTTTTAAAAAATTTAAATAAATATTCACAAAAATTATTTTTTAAAAATATTTTATTATTTTTTTATTTTATTTTAAAAAATATGAAAAATACAAAAAAAAATTTAAAACAATTTCCTTTAATAATTTTTTTAATGGGTCCTACAGCATCTAATAAAACATTTTTAGCTATGGAATTACATAAATATTTTCCAATTGAAATTATTAGTGTAGATTCTGCTTTAATTTATAAGGATTTGAATATTGGAATAGCAAAACCTTCTAAAAATCAACTTTTAAAACATCCTCATAGATTAGTAAATATAAAAGAATTAAATGAATATTATTCAGTTAAAATGTTTTATCACGATGTATTAAAAGAAATAAATCAAATAATTTCTTTAAATAAAATACCTTTTTTAGTTGGAGGTACAATGTTTTATTATAAAGTACTTTTATATGGTTTATCCTCTTTACCTAAAAAAGATTTAAACATTAGAAATGAATTGTTTTTGATAAAAGAAAAACAAGGGAATTATTTTTTATATGAAATTTTAAAATTATTAGATTTAAATTATTCAAAATTAATTCATCCAAATGATACATATAGATTGTTAAGAGCTTTAGAAGTAATTTTTATTTCTAAAAAAAAAATTAGTTATTTATTATCATTAAAAAAATATTGTTTTCCATATCATGTTTTGCAACTTGCAATATTTCCTAAAAATAGAAATTGGTTAAATCAAAGAATTTTTTTAAGATTAAATAAAATGATTGATTTAGGATTTCAAAAAGAAGTAGAATTTTTATTTTTTAAAAAAAAAGTTGAAACAAATTTTCCTAGTATGAAATCTATAGGATATAAAGAAATGTGGTCTTATATTTTAGGAAAAATAACTTATGATCAAATGTTTAATAAAATTTTTAATTTAACAAAAAGTTTATCAAAAAGACAAATTACTTGGTTAAAATCTTGGGAAAATTTAAATTATTTTGATAGTGAGAATAAAGAGCAATGTTTAGAAAAACTTATTAATAAAATTAATGTTTTTATAAAATAATAAAGTTTTAAAATTTTTTTATTTTTAAAAAATAAAAATTTTTTAACCTTACATATTAAAATTATAATTTTTTTTAAAAAAATTTATTATTAAAAAGTTAAAAAATAAATTTTGATAAAATAATTAAAAAATTTTTTTATTTTGTAAAAAAATTTTTATTTAAAAAAATATTTAAAAAAATTTTTTTAGTATTTAATTTTTTTTATATATTATGAATATAAAAAATTTATTATTAATTTTATTTGTGTAAATTTATTAAAATTATAAAATTTTTATTTAAAAATAATTAGATTGATTTTTAAAAATATTAATATTAAAAAAAGTTTTTAAAATAATGTAATTTATAAAAAAATTAATATTGATTAATTTTTTTATTTTTTAAATTAATAAAATTTTGTTAAAAATTTATAGTTATTTATTTTTTTAAAATTTAAAATAAATTAATGTTTTTTAATTTAAAAAAATATTATTTAAGTTAAATATTAATATTTTTATTAAAAACTTTTTAGAATAAAATAAATAATATATTAATAAATAAATATTTTTTATGAATATAAAATTATTATTTTTTTATATATTAAAATAAATAAAACAAAAATTTTTTTTTTAATTTTATTTTTTTTTTATTTTTTTTATTTTTAATAAAAATATTGATTAAAATTAATATTTAATTATTTTTATATAATATATGTTTTTATATGATTTTTTTTTAAAATTTGTTATATATTTAATATTTAATAAGAAAAAATATTTTTAAAGAGTAATTATATTTTTAATATATATAAAAAATAATTATAATTTTTTAAAAAAATTTTTATATTTTTATACTATATTTTAAATTAAATACTCTACATTAAAATATTTAAAAAAAATTTTAAAAATTTAAATATTATTTTTTTAAATAATTATTTTTTTGTAAAAATAATTAAGAATACGTATCAAATGTTTTTATTTAGATAATTAATAATTTTTTTTATTTTTATAAAAATTTTATATTTTTAAATTTATTATTAAAAAATTTTTTAATAAATTTTTTTTTAAATTATAAATAATATTATTAGATTATAAAAAAATTTTTAAAAAAAATAAAATTTTTATTATTAAAAAATTTATTTTTAAAATTCAAAGATAATTTAAAAAATTTTATAATTATAAAATTTTTTTTATAAAATATAAATATATTTTTAACATAAATAAAATATTTTTATATAAAATTTTAAGATGAAAAATTTAAAATTTTAAAACTAATTTTTAATTTAATAAAAAAATATTTTTTAATATAAAAAAATAAAAATTATATTAATATTTTAATAATTTTATTAAAAATATATATAAAATTATTATTTTAAATATATTTTTATAAAAAATTTGATAATAATTAATTATAATGTTTTTTTATTTTTAATATAAATAAAAAAAATATTTTATTACAGATTTTTTGTTAATTAAAAAATTTTTTATAAGTAAAGAATTTTTAAAAGAAATAATTAAGTATTTTATTAGAAATAAGATTTAATATAATTTGAACATTAAATGAATAACAAAATATTTTGTATATATTATTTTACATTTTGAGTTATTTCTAAAATGTTAATCTATAATTAAATAAAATTTTTTATATTTAAAATTTTTGATTAAAATATTATATTTTAATTTTAAAAGAAAAATTTAGTTTAAAACAGTCATATGATATTATATAAATTAATTTTTTTTTAAAAAATGTGTTTATTCATGTTTAAATATTTTATTTCTATAATAGTTTTAATAAACAAAGGATATAAAAATGCAAAATTATGAAATAGTTTTAATTATTCATCCATCATATGATGATAAACATAATATAATAATTTCTAAATATAAAAAAATTATTTCTAAATTATCAGGAAAAATATATAGATTAGAAAATTGGGGAAAAAGACAATTGTCATATTCTATTAAAAAATTTTATAAAGCTCATTATATTTTAATAAATATACAAATTTTAAAAAAACATATTATATCTATACAAAAAGAATTAAATTTAGATGAATCAATTCTTAGAAATATAATTATTAAAGTTAAAAAAATATTTTCTGATATATCTCCTATTTTAAAAAAAGCAGAAAAAGAAGTTACTAATGTAAAAAATAATTTTTTTATTAAAAAAAAATAAAAATTTGATTTTAAACTTAAAAAATTATAATATTAAAATGTTATTTTGTAATTATAAAATTTAAATTAAAGGTAAATTATATGGTTCGTTA
Source organism: Buchnera aphidicola (Drepanosiphum platanoidis) (assembly GCF_964020165.1). Lineage (NCBI taxonomy): Bacteria > Pseudomonadati > Pseudomonadota > Gammaproteobacteria > Enterobacterales > Erwiniaceae > Buchnera > Buchnera aphidicola. The sequence continues at coordinate 237,285 of NZ_OZ026537.1, read as the reverse complement.
TTTTCGTAGAAGAAAATTTTGCAGATTTACTTCTGAAGGGATTAAGTATATAGATTATAAAGATATTGATATGTTAAAAAATTATATTACTGACAGCGGGAAAATCGTTCCAAGTAGAATTACAGGAACAAAATCTAAATATCAGAGACAATTATCTAAAGCTATTAAAATTGCTCGTTATCTTTCTTTAATACCATATACTGATCAACATAAATCAGAATAATTTTTAACTTTATACTTAATAATTAAAAAATAAAATATTTATTAAACATTTTTTTTTTTTTTAATTTATAGATATAATTTTTTTAATTATTAAAATTTTAGTTTTATACAAGGAAATATTATTTATTTATGATAAAAATTATTTTATTATGTAAAATAAAAAATTTAGGAATTTTAGGAAATATTGTTTTAGTAAAATCAGGATATGCTCAAAATTTTTTATTTCCTAAAGGATATGCAATTCCTGCAACTTCTAAGAATCTTTTAAATATTAAAAAAGAACAAAAAAAAATTTCTAACATAGAAATACAAAAATTAAAAGAAATTAATTTAAAAATTAAAAAATTAACAAAAATAAAAGAAATAACTATAATTTCTAATGTAGGAACTTCAGGAAAATTATTTGGATCTATTGGAATTGTAGAAATTTTAAAAAAATTATTTAGTTTAGGTTTAAAAATTAATAAAAATCAAATTTTTTTACCCAATGGTCCTTTAAAAAAAATAGGCAAACATAAAGTTGTTTTTCAACCGAATCAAAAAATTAAAAAATATTTTATAGTAAATATTATAGAAAATAAAAAAAATGTTTAAAAACTTTTTAAAATTATAAATTTTTATATATATTTTTTTTAAAAAAATAATAAATTTTTAATTTATTTAATAATATTAATCTTTTATTTATAAATTTCTAGAAAATAATAAAAATTTTATTAAAAAAAATTATAATAATTTATAATAAATAATTATTAATTTTTATAAAAATTAATTAAAAATATTTTTTTATTTTATAATTGTAATTTAGTTTAATTTTATTTTTTTTATATTAATGTAATAAATTTTTATGATATTGAATTATTTTTTGTAAATTTTTTTTTTTAATATTTTTTTTTTTTTTACAAAATTTAATTATGTGTTTTATTTTAATTATTGAAGAAACATTTTTTAGATATTTTTTTTTTTTATGTTCTTGTCGATTTAAAGACACTATAATTTTGACAATTCTTGAGGTTTTTTCTTTTTTTATAATTGAAATAGCTTCTTTTATAGCCTTTCCAGATGTTAAAACATCATCTAAAATTATTATTTTTTTATTTAAAATTTTTGATCCAATAACATTTCCTTTTTCTCCATAAGTTTTAGTTTCTTTTCTATTAAAACAATATGGAATATTTAAATTAAAATATTTTTTTAAAGCAATAACTGTAGAAATTACTATTGGAATTCCTTTATATGCAATTCCAAATAATACATCAAATTTTATTTTTTGATTTATTATTTTTTGAGCATAAAATTTTCCTAGTTTAGATATATTTTTTCCTTTATAAAATTGAGATATATTAAAAAAATAAGGACTTTTTCTTTCTGATTTTAAATAAAAATTTCCAAACTTTAAAGCTTTATTTTTTATAGAAAATTTAATAAATTTTTTTTTTTGTTTATTCATAAGTAATCTTAAATGATTAGTAATAAAAATATAATTATAAATATAAATATATATATTGATATTTTATAAAAAAATTTTTAAAATGAATTAAAAATAATTTAATAAATTTTTTTTTGGCTCTTGCTGGAATTGAACCAGCGACCAATCGATTATGAGTCGACTGCTCTAACCTCTGAGCTAAAGAGCCTTTTAAAACGTTAATTATAATAAATAAAACAATATAATTACTTTTATTAAAGTAAAAATAATAACAATTAAATTATAATAGAAATTTTTGTAATAATCTAGTAACTTTTAAATTTTTTATTAATATTTATTAATAGAGAAAAAAATTATAAATTTTTTTAATGAAAAATATAATTAATTATTATTGACATTTATTTAAATAAGTTATAAAATTTAATTTTATTTTTTATTTATTTTCCTCTGTAGTTCAGTTGGTAGAACGGCGGACTGTTAATCCGTATGTCACTGGTTCGAGCCCAGTCGGAGGAGAAATTTTTTAGTTTTTAAACATTATTTAATTTATTTTATTATAAAAATATAAAAAAATATAAAAATTAAAAAAATTTTTATGAAAAAAAATTTTCTTTTTTATGATTATGAAACTTTTGGATTAAATCCTAAAATTGATAAAATAGCTCAATTTGCTTGTGTAAGAACTGATATAAATTTTAATATTATTTCAAGTCCAAAAATATTTTATTGTTCTATTCCCCAAGACTATCTACCTGACCCGAAAGCTATTTTAATTACATCGATTTTACCTAATAATAATAAAAATAATTGTTTAAAAGAGTTTTATTTTGCAAAAAAAATATATAATATATTTAATAAATATTTAAATACTTGCATTATTGGATTTAATAATATAAATTTTGATGATGAATTTACTAGAAATATTTTTTATAGAAATTTTTTAGATCCTTATAGTTGGAGTTGGAAAAATAAAAATTCTAGATGGGATATAATTAATGTTTTAAGAACTTGTTTTGCTCTTAGACCTAAAGGAATAAATTGGTGTTTTGATAATAAAAAAATTCCTATATTTAAATTGTCTAAAATTACAAAATTAAATATTAAAAAAAAATTTAGTTTTCATGATGCTTTATCAGATGTTCTAGCTACTATAGAAATTTCTAAGTTAATATATTTAAAACAACCTAAATTATTTAAATTTTTATTTTATTTTAGAAAATTTCATAGATTATTAAATATATTAAAAAAAAGTTTTTTTAAACCTATTATATATATTTCTAGTATTTTTGGAGCTAAATATAATAATATTAGAAGAGTATTAATTTTAACTCAAAGTAATTATAATAAAAAAATTTTTATTTCTATTGATATAGATAATAATGAAAAATTTTTTAATTTTGTTAATAATAATTATAAGACTAAAAAAAATTTAGAATCATTTTTTTTAAAAAATTTTTTAAAAATAGGTATGAGATTTATTAATTTAAGCAAATGCCCAATTTTATTACCTATAACAGTTCTTTTAAAAAAAAATATTAAATCTTTAACTCTTAACCAAAAAAAATATTATAGAAATTTAAATATTTTTAAAAATTTTTTTTTAAATAAAAATCATAAATATTTAATAAAATTTATTTCAAAATTTAAATATTTCAAAAATATAAAAAAATGTTTTCATTCAGATGAGCAATTATATTCTAAATTTTTTAGTTTTAAAGAATCAAAAAAAAATAATGTTATTAGAATTTTGTTAGAAAAAAAAAATTTTTTAAAATTAGAAAAAATTTTTTTATCTTTAGATAATAAATTAAAAAATTTATTATTTTTTTGTAAAGCTAGAAATTTTAATATTTATTTAAATAATTTTGAAAAAAATTCTTGGGAAAAATATATACATTCTAAAATTAATTTAGAAAAATTATTTTTGTACAAAAAAAAAATTTATAAATTAATAAAATCAAATAAACATAATTTAAAAAATAAAAAAATTTTATTAAAATTATTATTTTTTTTAAAAAATAATTATAATTTTTAAAATTATTATTTTTTATATATTAAAAATTTTTTTTTAATATTTTTATAATTGGTTTTGATAAACCAACTTTTTTAAATTTTTTTGTATTAAACCAAATATATTTTTTATTTATATATTTTTTTGTTTTTTTTTTGTTTATTTTTATAAAAAAATAATGTATATAAAATTTATATTTTGTAACAATATGATATATTGTTTTATTTTTTTTTTTATTTATATATTTTTTTTTAATTTTTTTTTTTTTTATAAAATTTTTAAATTTTTTCTTGCTATAAAACACTAATGGAAAAAATAAATTTTTCCATAAATTTTTTTTATTTTTTTTTAAAAGTATAAAATTTTTTTTATAAATGAATACAAACCAAAGATTTTTTTTAATTTTATTTTTTTTTTTTTTTTTTTTTATTAAAAAATTATTTTTATAATAACTTATACATCTTTCATTAATTGGGCAAATTTTACATTTTGGTTTATTAATAGTACATATTTTATATCCTATATCCATCATAGCTTGATTAAACTTTTTTGAATTATGTAATGGAATTAATTTATAAATTTTTTTCCATAAAATAGAATTTATATTTTTTATATTTTTTATATAATAAAATCTTTGTAAAATTCTTTTTATATTTCCATCAAGAATAGGATAAAAATAATTTAAAGATAAAGATAATATAGCACCTGCAGTAGATTTCCCAATTCCTGGAAATTTAATTATTTCTTTATAATTATTAGGAAATTTATTATTAAATTTTTTTTTTATTAATTCTGTAGTTTTATATATATTTTCTGCTCTTTTATAATATCCTAATCCTGACCAAAGAAATAAAATTTTGTTTAAGTTATTTTTTTTGCAAAGACTGATTAAAGTGGGAAACTTTTTTATAAAATTTTTAAAAAATGGAATAACAGTTTTTACTTGTGTTTGTTGTAACATTATCTCAGAAATCCAAACTTTATATATATTTGTATTTATTTGCCATGGTAAATTTTTTCTTCCATTAAAATGATACCAATTAATCACACATTGTGAAAAAATAAATGAATTTTTCATTTTTAATTTTAATTTTATATTTTAGTTTTTAACATTTATAAGTAATTTTTATTAATAATAAAATTTTATAATTAATAATTTTTATTTTTTAAATAATTTATAGGAATTTTATGTTATTTTTAAAGAAAAAATTTTTAAAAAATAAGTTTAGTTCTTTTAGAAGAAGAAAATTTACTAAAAAAAATATTAATATTTTAAAAAATTATTGGCCAATTTTCGGAATAAATTTATCAGAACATTTTATTTTAAATAAAAAAAAATTTTTAAATTATTTTAAAAATTTTACCAAATTTTCAACAATTTTAGAAATTGGATTTGGATCTGGAGATTATTTAATTAGTCAGGCTAGTAAACATAAAAATGTTAATTTTATTGGAATAGAATTATATATTCCTGGTATAATATCATGTTTAAAAAAAATTATAAAAAAAAATTTAAATAATATAATATTAATCTATAATAATGCAGAATATGTTCTTAAAAATTATTTTGTAAATAATTTTTTTAAACAAATAAATATATTTTTTCCAGATCCTTGGCCTAAAAATCGTCATAAAAAAAGAAGAATTATAAGTTTAGAATTTTTAAATATATTGTATAAAAAAATTGTTTTAAATGGAGAATTAAACATTTTAACAGATTGTACAAATTATTTTGATATAATAAAAAAAATAGTTCTTAATAATAATTATAAAAAATTTTTTTTTAATACAAGATATTCTATTAAAAATACAAAAAATTTTGTAAATACAAAATTTTTTAAAAAAGCTATACAAAAAAAATCAATTATACATTATTTAAACTATTCAAAATTTTTTTAATTTTTATTTTTAATAAAAATTTCTAATAAATCATTTAAAAAATTTTTTCCTTTTTTTGTTTTTTTCCAAAATTTTTTTTTTTCGATTATATATTTTTTTTTGACTGCTTTTTTTATTTCTTTAGAAATATTTTTAATATTTAAGTTTGTAAATTTAGTAAAATTTTTTTTTTTTATTTTTTTATTTAGACGAAAGTTGTTTATAAAAAATTCTAATGGAATATCTTTAATAGGTAATTTATATTTTTTTTTTAAATATTTTCCTTGCAAAAAATTTTTAATATTTTTTGTTTTTTTTGTTCGAAAAATTTTAAATTTTTTTGTTGTAATTTTTCCATGAGATCCACATCCTATTCCTATATAATCTCCAAATTTCCAATAATTTAAATTATGAAAACATTGATATTTTTTTCTTGAAAATGAAGAAATTTCATATTGATAAAATCCATTTTTTTTCAAAAATTTTTTTCCTTTTTTATAAATTTTCCATGATATTTCATCTGATGGAAGATTAGGTCTATTTTTATAAAAATAAGTATTTGGCTCAATTGTAAACTGATACCAAGAAATATGATTTGGTTTTAATTTAATAGCTTTTTTTAAATCGTTCATAGCTTCTAAAAATGTTTGAGTTGGTAAATTATACATTAAATCAAAATTTAAAGATTTAAAAGAAGCTTTTTTTGCTAATTTAATAGATTTACTTAATTTTTTTTTAGAATAATCTCTGTCTAATATTTTTAAAATTCTAGAATTAAAAGTTTGTATACCTAATGATAATCTATTTATTCCAATTTTTTTATATTTATTAAAATTTTTTGATTCTATATAATTTGGATTAGCTTCTATAGTAATTTCTAGATTATTTTTTAATATTTTTTTTTTTTTTATTTTTTTAATAAATATGTTTAAAATTTTTGATGATAATAAACTTGGAGTTCCTCCTCCTATAAAAATAGAATTTATTTTTCTAGAATTAATTTTTTTTAGATCATTATTTAAATCTTTAAGTAAATTTTTTATATATTTTTTTTGAGGAATTTTTTTATTTTTTACCATAGGTTTAGAATAAAAATCACAATATGGACATTTTTTTTTGCACCAAGGAATATGAACATATAAACTTAAAGATGGAAGTTTCATAATTTTTTTTTAATAAATTTTTGAAATGTATTTAAATTTTTTAATTTTTTATAGTTTTTTAAAATTTTTAAGTATTTAAAAACCAACTTTTTAAAATTAATGCTGCAGAAATAGAGTCTATATATTTTATTTTTTTTTTAAAATTTTTATTTTTTTTTATTATTAATTTTGCTTCAAATGTAGTTAAACGTTCATCATGCATATATGTCTTAATATTAAATTTTTTATATATTTTTTTTGAAAAATTTTCAGCTTTATGTGTAGTTTTTTGTTTTTTTCCATTCATTTTTAAAGGAAGACCAATAACTATAGATGTAGGTTTCCATTCATGTATTACTTTTTTTATTTTCATCCAATTAATAATATTTTTATGAAATATTATTGGTTTTATTAAATTTATTGTTTTAGTTATTTTTTGACCTACTGCTAAACCAATTTTTGAAGTTCCAAAATCTATTGCTATAATTATCATAATTTATTAAAAATTTTGAAGTTTTTATTAATTGAAAGTTTTTAAAATTTTTTTAATTTATTATTTTTTTATTATTTATCTTTTAAATATCTTTTAAATTTAATTATTTTAAAGTTATTTAAATATTACAAATATTTTAATATTAAAAATATATAAATTATATTTTTTATTTTTTTATTATTATTTTTATTTTTTTAATTTTTTTTTTAAATAATTATATATTAATTTCATTTATTTTTTAAAATAAATAAAATTTAAAAATTTATTTTTTATTAATTATAAAATTTTTAATTTGTATTTTATTTTAAATTATAAAAAATTTTTTTAATTGTATAATTTTAAAATTTTTAAAATTTATTTTTTAATTTATAAATTAAAATATTAAAATTTTTATAAATATTTTTTAATTTTTAGATATTAATTTTTCTAGTTCATTTAGAAATAATGAACATATTTTAAATTTACTATATTTTTCAATTTCTTGGATTCCTGTTGGGCTAGTAATATTTATTTCAGTTAATTTATTTCCAATAAGATCTAATCCGGAAAAAAAAATTTTTTTTTTTTTTAAAAATTTTAAAATAGGTTGAATAATTTTAAAATGTTTTTTAGAAATTTTTTCTACTTTACCTTTTCCACCTGCAGCTAAATTTCCCCTAATTTCTCCTTTTTTAGGAATTCTACATAAACAATAAGGAATAACTTTATTATTTATTATAAGTATTCTTCTATCTCCATTTTTTATCTCAGGGATAAATTTTTGAGCAATACAAAATTTTTTTTGATTTTTAGTCATATTTTCAATAATTACAGAAGAATTTATATCATTGTTTTGAACTCTAAATATTGATGATCCCCCCATTTCATTCATAGGTTTTAAAATTATATCTTTTTCTTTTTTTAAAAATTTTTTTATATCTTTATATTTTTTAGATATTAAAGTTTTTGGAATAATATTAGGAAATTTTAATGTAATTAATTTTTCGTTGTAATTTCTTAAATGTTTTGCGTTATTAATTAGTAATGTTGTTTTTTTTAAATTATCTAAAATATAAGTAGAATATATAAAATTTAAGTTTACTGGTGGATTTTTTCTCATTAATATTACATTTAATTTATTTAATATAATGGTTTTTTTTTTTACATATTTAAACCATTTTTTATTATTAGCATATACTTTAATGATTCGAGAATTTGCATATGCAATATTATTTTTTTTATATAAATGTTTAATTTTCATGTAATATATTTTATAATTTCTTTTTTGAGCTTTTAATAAAATAGCAAAACTTGAATCTTTTTTAATATTAATAGATTCAATAGAATCCATTATAATTCCTAATTTAATTTTCATAATTTTTTTTAATTTATTTTATGTATTTTTTATAATTTTTTATTACAATAAAAAAATTTGTTATTATCATATTTATGGTAACATTAAAATATTTTTTAATTTATTTTTTTATATTTTTTTAATAAAAATAATTTTTTTAATATATTTCAGATAAATAATTATCAAATCTAGAAAAACTACCATTAAAAGTTAATTTTATAGTTCCAATTGGTCCATTTCTTTGTTTTCCTATAATAATTTCTGCAATTCCTTGATTTTCTGTTTTATTATTGTAAATTTCATCTCTGTAGATAAACAATATTAAATCTGCATCTTGTTCAATTGCTCCCGATTCTCTTAAATCAGAATTTATAGGTCTTTTATCTGATCTTTGTTCTAAAGATCGGTTTAATTGTGATAAAGCAATAATAGGAACATGTAATTCTTTTGCAAGAGATTTTAAATTTTTTGATATTTCAGCTATTTCTAAGTTTCTATTTTCTGATAATGAAGAGGTATTCATTAATTGTAAATAATCAACCATAATTAAACTTAATCCATTATACTTATTATAAATTTTTTTTGATCTAAAACGAATTTCATTAGGAGTAATTTGAGAAGAATCATCAATATATATATTTTTTTTTTTTAATAAAATATTAATTGTTCCAGAAATTCTAGACCATTCTTCATTGTTTAACTGACCTGTACGTATTTTTTTTTGGTGTACTCTTGATAAAGAGGAAAGCATTCTCATAATAATTTGATCACTAGGCATTTCTAAACTAAAAATTAATACTGGTTTTTTATGTATCATTGATGCATTTTCACATAAATTCATAGCAAAAGTAGTTTTCCCCATAGAAGGTCTAGATGCAATAATAATTAATTCTGATGGTTGAAGACCATAAGTTTTTTTATTTAGATCTTTATAACCTGTATCTATCCCCACAATTTCTTTACAAGGATTTTTTATTAATTTTTTAATTTTATAAATTGTAGAATTTAATACATTTTTTATATTTTTTAATCCAGTATCTTTTATTTTTTTTTTTTCTATAATATTTAATATTTTATTTTCTGCATAATTTAAAATTTTTGAAGAGTTTTGACCATATGTATTATATCCTAAATTTTTAATTTTTTTTGCTGTAATTATGACATCTCTCATAATAGATTTTTCTTTAATAATATTTGCATATTCCATAATATTTGAAATACTTGGAACATTTTTAGAAATTTCAGCAAGATAAGAGAATTCTCCTATTTTTTTTAATAATTTCTTTTGTTCTAAAGAATTAGATAAAGTAATTAAATCAATAGGTTTATTTTTATTTTTTAAAAAATATATTTCTTTAAAAATTATTTGATGGGAAAAATAAAAAAAATCATTTTTTTTTATAACATTAATAATAGAATCTATTTTTTTATTATTTAACATTAAACTACCTAAGAGAGCTTGTTCTGCTTCGATAGAATGTGGTAGATTTTTTAATTTTTTATATTTTTTTTTTTTCATTATTATATTTTTATTTTATATAAAATTTAATTTCAGTATTATAAAATTTTTTAAAATTTTATTTTTTTTATTTTTTTTTGCATATATTGTATTGATGCATAATTGTTTAAATGATAAAATTTTGAAATAAATCTTTTCCATTTTTTAGATCCTTTTTTATTTTTAAATAATCCTATCATATGACAAAAAATTTTTTTAGGAGAGACGTTGTATAAAATTTGATTTTTTATTGCATATTTACACATTTTTTTTAAAATTTTTTTTATTTTAATTTTTTTTTTTTTGTTTTTAAAAATTTTGTAATCTATTTTCTTTAAAAACATAGGATTTTGATAAGCAAACCTTCCCATCATAACACCATTTACTTTTTTTAAATGAAATTTTATTTCTTTAATAGATTTAATTCCTCCATTAATAATAATATTTAATTGTGGAAAATCTTTTTTCAATTTGTATACATATTCATACTTTAATTTCGGAATTATTAAATTTTTTTTTGGACTAAAATTTTTTAAAATAGCTTTTCTAGCATGAATAATAAATATTTTACATTTATTTGTATCCGAGGTTTTTTGGATAAAATCTCTAAAAAATTGATAACTATCATGATTATCTATTCCGATTCTAGTTTTTATACTTATAGGTAAAGGGACAGATGAATTAATCGCATTAATAGAATTAATTACAATATTAGTATGTTTCATTAAAGAGACACCTAAAAAATTTTTTGTTAGTTTTAATGAAGGACATCCAATATTTAAATTTATTTCATTAAATTTTTTTTTGTATATTATTTTAGCGCATTTTGATATTTTAATAGAATTATTTCCAGCTATTTGAAATGCAACTAAGTTATGTTTATCATCATTTTTATATATTTTTTTTTTTTTATTTAATAAACATTCAGTAGTCATCATTTCTGTATATAAAAAAGATTTTTTTGTAAAAATTCTGTGAAAATATCTACAATGTCTATCAGTGTATTTCAACATTGGAGCAATACAAAATCGTTTTTTTTCTTTAATCATAATATTTTTATTTTTTTATTTTTTTTAAAATGTTTTTATATGAAAAAATGATTATAAAATTTATTATACATTTAAAATATTTTTTTAAAAATTAAATTAGTAAATTTTTAAGTTTTTCTATAAATTTTATGAGGTTAATAATGGCAAGTAGAGGAATAAATAAAGTAATTTTAATTGGTAATCTTGGCCAAAATCCAGATGTTCGATATATGCCTAATGGATCTGCAGTTGCTAATTTAACTCTTGCTACATCAGAGACTTGGAAAGATAAAGAAACAGGAGAATTAAAAGAAAAGACTGAATGGCATAGAGTTGTTTTGTTTAATAAATTGGCAGAAATTGCTGGTTTATATTTAAAAAAAGGCGCTCAAATATATATTGAAGGTTCTTTAAAAACTAGAAAATGGAAAGATTCAAATGGAATAGATCGTTATATTACAGAAATTATTGTAAATTTTGGCGGATCTATGCAGATGTTAGGCAATAAACATTCTTTTAATCCTAATTTTAAAAAAAAAAAAAATTTTGAAGAATTAAATTCACATAAATTATTAAAAAAAGAATCTAAAAAAAATTTTTTTGATAATAAAAAAGTTAATTCTAAAAATTTTAAAAAATCTGAAGATAAAAATTTTTCACAATTAAATAAAGATGATTCTATAGATTTTGATGATGACATACCTTTTTAAAAATTATTAAAAATATTTTTTTATATATTCCTAATATTTTAATTTTAATATTTTAAAATATTAGGATAATGTAAAATATTATTTTTAAAATTAATTTTTATATTTTAAGATTATTAAAAAAATTATTAAAATTTTATATCAACAGAGTTACAATTAGATATTTTTAAAAAAATATTTTTATTTTTTTTATTTTTATTAAAACTTTTTTTAGAAATAAAATAGTTTTATAAAAAATAATTTTTATTTTTTTATATATTAAAAATATTATTATATTAATATTTTTTAATTTTTTTATTAAATTATTTTTTCAAAATTTTTATTTATTTTAGTTAAATTTTTTTTTTATCATTATCTAAAAAATTTATATTTTAGAATTTAAATCTAATCTATTAATTTAAATTAAATTAATTTTTTTATATTTTTATATTTTTTATAAATTTTAAGATTTTTATATTAAATATTTGTATATAATTTTATTTTTTTAATTAATAATAATTAACTTTAAACAATAATTATATGTTTTAAAAAAAATTTTTTATAATTTTGTAAAAAATAATAATAATAAATTATATTAATTTTTAATTAATAGAATATTTTTGTTATACTTAAACATAAAAAAATATTAATTTTTTTTTATAGAAATAAATTAACATTTATAAATTTTTAAAATTTTTATTAAAATCTATTTTTATTTTTTTTTTATTTTTTACTAACTTTTATATATAACTAATATAACAATAAAATTATGATTTATATTTCTAAAAATGCTCATGAATATATTAAAAAAATATTATCACATGATATAAAAAAAAAATATATTGAATTATATGTTGACATAAAACAAAAAAAAATAAATTTTAAAATGTTATTTATTAAAAATTTTTTAAAAGTTCAATATTTTAAAATAGAATTTAAAGGATTTAATATATATATTAAAAAAAATAATTTAAAATTTGTATATAATTTAGAAATTGATTTATTGCAAAATAATTTAACACAAAAATTAATTTTTAAAATTTCTAATAATAAATTAAAAAAACAAAAAAATTTTAATATTAATTTATCTAAAAAATATAGTATTTTAGAAAATCGTGTAAAACAATTTATTAATATTCATATTAATCCTATTTTAATGTCTCATGGAGGAGAATTGTTTTTAGAAAAAATAAATGATAAAAAACAACTTTTTATAAAATTTTTTGGAAATTGTCATAGCTGCGTAATGGTTAAAACTACATTTAATCAAATGATTCAAAAAAAGTTAAGCTTAGCTTTTCCTGAATTAACTGAAATAGTTGATGTTACAGATCATAATAATAAAATATAAAATTTTTAGTTATTTTTTTTTAATTTGTTTTTATGATTTTGTTAATTCTCCTCTTAAATTTTTTTGCATATTTTTTTTTATTTTTTTTATCGAAATATTTTTACTAAACAAGAATTGTAGCTTTGTTAAAGCAGCTTCAATAGTTAAATCATAACCACTAATTACTCCTATTTTAAAAAGAGAATTTCCTGTTGCATAATTTTTCATATTTACTGTTCCAAAAACACATTGTGTTAAGTTTATAATAATAATATTCTTATTAGAAGCTTTAATTAATTCTTTTAAAAATTTTTTTTCTTGAGGGGCATTTCCTGATCCATACGAATATAAAATTACAGCTTTTATTGGTTTTAAAAAAATGTTTTTTATAATTTTATGCGATATCCCAGGATATATAAAAATAATATTTATAGGTTGATTATATATTTTATGAACAATTAATTTTTTTTGATTATTATAAAAGTATTTTTTTTTTATACATTTTATATTTATGCTGACTTTTAATAAATATGATAAATTAGGGGAAGAAAATGCTGTTAATCCATCTGAATTTGTTTTAGTAGTTCTATTCCCTCTATATAATTTATTATTAAAAAATAATGTTACTTCATTAATTGGATAATTTGCAGCAATTAATAATGAATTTAATAAATTTTGAAATCCATCAGATCTAATTTCACATAATGGAATTTGAGAGCCAGTTATAATTACTGGTTTTTGTAAATTTTCTAAAGCAAAAGATAAAGCAGATGCAGTGTATGCCATAGTATCAGTTCCATGAAGTATAATAAATCCATCGTATTTAATATAATTTTTTTTTATGTCTTTACATATTTTTCGCCATAATTTCGGACGTATATTAGAAGAGTCAATTAATGGAAAATATTCTTTTATTTTAAAATTAGGAACTTCTTTTCTATAAAATTTTTGAATTTTTAAAATTTGTTTTTGTAAATACCCTGATGCTGGAATGTATCCCTTATCAGATCTTTTCATACCTATAGTACCACCAGTATATATTATATATATTTTTTTTTTTTTCATAAATAAATGTTTATTAGTATGTTGTATTTGAATTTTCATAAAATTTTTATAAATTTTTTTAAAGTTTATATTTTATATAAATTTTATGATTTTTATAGTAATTTTATTAAAATTAAAAAATTATATTTTATAATTCATTTTTTTTATTATAAATGATGTATAAAGATTTTTATTTAATTAATTTAATTTTTTTTTACATTATTAATAATTAAAATTAAAGATAATGAGAGTTTAATTATGAAACGAGTATTTGTATTAGTTTTAGATTCTTTAGGAATAGGTTATTCTAAAGATTCTGTTAAATTTGGAGATTATGGCTCTAATACTTTAGGGCATATAATAGAATGTTGTTATAAAAATTTTGCTAATTCTTATGGAAGAAATGGTGTTTTAAAAATTCCAAATTTAGTAAAATTAGGAATTATTAATGCTTTAAAAAAATCTTCTAAAAATAAAATTTTTGGGTTTAATAAAGAATCTAAAATTATAGGAAGTTATGCATATTCTAAAGAAATTTCTACAAGTAAAGATACTTCTTCAGGACATTGGGAAATGATGGGATCTCCTGTATTATTTAAATGGACATATTTTAAAAGTTTAAAAAATAGTTTTCCTTTAGATTTATTAAATAAAATACAAAAAAAATTTTTAATAAATGGATTTCTAGGTAATTGTCATGCCTCAGGAACAGATATTATTAACATTTATGGAAAAGAACATATAAAATATAATTATCCTATTATTTATACTTCTTCAGATTCTGTATTTCAAATTGCTTGTCATGAAAAAAGTTTTGGATTAGAAAGATTATATGATTTATGTTTATTAGTTCGAAAAATTTTAAATAAAAGTAAATATAAAGTTACAAGGGTAATTGCAAGGCCATTTTTAAATGATCAAAAAAATCAATTTTATAGAACGAGAAATAGAAAAGATTTTTCTATATCTCCAAATGAAGAGACGGTATTAGAAAAATTAGTAAAAGAAAAAAAAGGAGAAGTAATTTCTATTGGAAAAATTTCTGATATTTTTAATAATAAAGGCATAACAAAGCAAGTTAACGTATATGAATTAGAAAAAATTTTTGAAGCTTTATATAAAGAATTAAAAAATTATTCTGAATATAGAAAAAAAAATATTATAGTATTTGCTAATTTTGTAGATTTTGATTCTTATTGGGGTCATAGAAGAGACGTTTCTGGATATGCTAAAGAATTAGAATTATTTGATATAAAAATTCCAAAATTTCTTTCTTTAATGAAAAAAAATGATCTTTTAATTATTACTTCTGATCATGGATGTGATCCTACTTGGAAAGGAACAGATCATACGAGAGAACATGTCCCAATTTTAATTTATAAAAAAAATTTAATTCCAAAATATTTAGGTTATCGAAAAACTTTTTCTGATATTTCTCAAACTATATCAAATTATTTAGGATTATCGAAGATGAAATTTGGAAAAAAAATAATTTTTTAATATCAAAATTAATAATTTTTTTAATATTTATTTTTTATGATTTATTTTATTAAATTTTTAAAAATTAAGGTGATAATAGTAATGATTACTCCACATATAAATGCTAAAAAAAAAGATTTTTCAGAAAATGTTATTATTGCAGGTGATCCTAATCGAGTTAAATACATTACTAAAAAATTTTTAAAAAATTTTGTCAGTATTACAAATGTTCGGGGTATGCTTGGTTTTACAGGTTATTTTAAAGGAAAAAAAATTTCTGTAATGAGTCATGGAATGGGAATTCCTTCTTTATCTATATATGTTCATGAATTAGTAAACTTTTATAAAGTAAAAAAAATTATTAGAGTGGGAACTTGTGGTTCTGTAAATTCAAAAATTAAATTAAAAGATATTATTTTGGGTATGGGGGCTTGTACTGATTCTTCTATTAATAAATTATCTTTTAAAAATTATAACTATTCAGCTATCTCAAATTTTAAGCTTTTATACAAAGCTTATAATATTTCTAAAAAAAAAAATATTTCTATAAAAATAGGAAATATATTTTCTACAGATTTATTTTATAATAATCAAAAAAATTTTATAGATTTAATGAATAAATATAATATATTATCTGTAGAAATGGAAACTTCAGAATTATATAGATTATCTGCTATTTTAAATTTTAAATCTTTATCTATTTGTACAGTTTCTGATTGTTTAATTAAAAATATTTCTTTGAGTATATCAGATAGAATTTTATTATTGGATAAAGCTATAAAAATTGCATTAGAAATTTTTTAAATTTTATAATTTTTATTTATAACATCAAAATATTTTTGGTGAAAGAGGGATTCGAACCCTCGATACGTTTCCGTATACACGCTTTCCAGGCGTGCTCCTTAAGCCACTCGGACATTTCACCTTAATTTGAATTTTGTTTTTAATAAAAATTATATTATATATATTATATATAAATTTATATATATATAATAATGAATTTATTAATTTATAATATATATTATTATTTATAATTGTTAATTATTATCATTATAAATATATTAAATATTATAAAATTATTATAAAATTAATAAAGTAATTTAAAAATTAAAAAATTAAAAAATTTTTAAAATATTTTTTTATAATATATTTTATGTAAAATATTACAAAGAAAATTTTATATAAAAATAATTTTTAATATATTAATTATTTATTAAAATAAATTAAAGTCAAGTTTTTTTTTATTTTTTTTTAATTTTAACATATTGTTATTTTAATAAAATAATTATTTCTCTTTTTATGCATTTATAAAATTTTTAAAAGAAACTGATAATGAAAAAATTACAAAATATTTTTTTAATTGGACCTATGGGATCTGGAAAGAGTACGGTAGGAAAATATTTATCAAAATATTTAAATATGAATTTTTATGATTCTGATCAAGAAATTGAATTGAAGACAGGAGTTAGTATTAGTTGGATTTTTGATATTGAAGGAGAAAAATGCTTTAGAGAGCGAGAATCTAAAATAATTAAGAAATTAACAAAAAAAAAAAAAATTATTTTATCTACAGGTGGAGGTGCTATTCTTTCTAAGAAATCAAGAATTAATATTTCAAAAAGAGGTTTTGTAATTTATTTAAGTGCAAATATTGATACACAGATTAAAAGAACTAAGAATGATAAAAATCGACCTTTATTAACAAATAAAAAATCGATTAAAAGTGTATTAAAAAAATTGTCATTAAAAAGAAATTTTTTATATGAAAAAATTTCTAATTTTAAAATTGAGACTGATAATATTAATATTTTTCAAATTATAAAATTAATTCTTAAAGAATTAAAAAATAATAAAAATTTTATAAATTTGGAGAAAATATAAAATGAAAAAAATTTATGTTCATGTAAAAAACAAAAAATATCCAATTTTGATAGGTTTTAATATTTTTAAAAATAAAAAAATTTTTTCTTTTTTTAATAAAAAAAAAAAAATTCTTTTAATAACTAATAATGTTATTAAAGATTTATGGTTAAAGCACATTTTAAATTTTTTTTATAGTTTTGATCTTAAAATAAATATTTTTGTACTTAAAGACGGAGAAAAAAATAAAATTATTGAAACATCTAATGATATTATTACATATTTATTAAAAAAAAAATACGGAAGAGATTCTTTATTAGTTGCTTTTGGAGGGGGAGTAATTGGAGATATTGTAGGATTTACAGCTTCTATTTATCAGAGAGGTATTCCTTTTATACAAATACCTACTACTCTTTTAGCTCAAGTCGATGCTTCTGTTGGAGGGAAAACTGGAGTAAATCATATATTAGGTAAAAATATGATAGGAACATTTTGGCAGCCTGAATGTGTTTTAATAAATATAAATTTTTTATCTACTTTATCAAGACGAGAATATTTATCTGGAATGTCTGAAGTTATTAAATATGCAATTGCTTTTAATAAACCATTTTTTTTTTATATTTTAAAAAATATAAAAAAAATTATTCAATTAAATTCTAAAGTTATTTTAAAATGTATTTTAAAATCTTGTAACATAAAATCAAAAATTGTAGCTCATGATGAAAGAGAGTTAGGAAATAGAGCATTATTAAATTTAGGTCATACATATGGACATGCAATAGAATCTTATACAAAATATAAAAAATTTTTACATGGAGAATCTGTTTCTATTGGTATTATTATGGCCGCAAGAACAGCTATATCTTTAAAAAAATTAAATTTGAATGATTTTAATTTAATTATTAAAATTTTTAAAAAAATTGGTTTACCTGTCAAATTTTATCATAATATAAATGTAGATAAATTTATAAAATATATGTATCGTGATAAAAAAAATATATTAGGGAATATTCGTTTAGTTTTACCAATTGCTATAGGAAAATCTATTTTAATAGATAAAATATCTACAAAAATTATTAAAAATTCTATTAAATTAACTTGTAAATAAAAAAAAATTATATTTTTAATGTCTTTTTATTCTTATATTAAGGTTTTATATTATGAGAAAAATTTTTTTAGCCCCCTCAATTCTTTCTGCTAATTTTTATAAATTAGGAAATGATATAGAAAAAACTTTATTAGGTGGTGGAGATATTATTCATTTTGATATTATGGATAATCATTACGTATCTAATTTAACTTTTGGTCCTTTAGTACTTTCTTCTTTAAGAAAAAATGGTATAAAATCTATTATTGATGTACATATTATGGCAAAACCTGTAGATAGATTAATTTATGATTGTATAAAATTTGGAGCAAATTTTATTACTATTCATTCAGATTCTACAATCCATTTAAATCGTTCATTAAAAATTATTAGAGATCATGGATGTAAAGCTGGTATTGCTATTAATCCAGCACAATCTTTAAATTTTTTAGAATATATAATGGATAGTATCGATTTAATTTTAGTAATGACTGTAAATCCAGGTTATTCTGAACAAATTTTTATTAATGAAATGTTACCAAAAATTAAAAAAATAAGATCAAAAATTGATAATAGTAATTTTAAGAATATTTTATTATCTGTAGATGGTGGAATAAAAAAAAAACATATAAAAAATTTAGTAAAAATTGGCGTTGATATTATTGTTATGGGTTCAGAAATTTTTAAAAAAAAAGATATATATCAAACTACTAAAAATATAAAAAAAATTTTGATAAATTATTCAAAAAATTATTAAATTTAAATTTTTAATAATTTTTTTTAAAAATTATTATTAAAAATTTTAAAAAAAATTTTATGGTATTTTATAATGATAGAAAATTTTTTTAAAAAAAAAAGGGTATTTAGTGCTATACAGCCTTCAGGAAATTTAACTATAGGAAATTATATTAGTGTCTTAAAATATTGGAAAAATATGCAGAAAAAATATGATTGTATTTTTTGTATTGCAGATCTTCATTCTTTAACATCAATATCAAAAAATTTTGATCATTTTTTAAATAATTCAATTTTAGATACTTTATCTTTGTATTTAGCTTGCGGGGTTAATCCTAGAAAAAGTATTGTTTTTTTACAGTCTATGATTCCTGAACATACTCAACTTAATTGGATATTAAATAATTATGTATATGTTCAAGAACTAATGAGAATGACACAATTTAAAAGTAAATCTAAATTGCTTAAAAATAGTAAAATAAATTCTGGAATTTTAAATTATCCAATTTTAATGGCATCTGATATTTTATTATATGATACTGATTTAGTTCATGTAGGTAAAGATCAAATACAACATATTGAATTATCTAAAAAAATTGCAAATAGATTTAATAAAATTCATGGAAAAATTTTTAAAATTCCAAATTTTTTAATTTTTAATCAAGGAATTAAAATTATGTCTTTATTAAATCCAAATAAAAAAATGTCTAAATCTGATATAAATAAAAAAAATTCAATTTTTTTATTAGATGATCTTGAAGTTTTGAAAAATAAAGTAAATTCAGCAATTACAGATTCAGATGTTCCCGCAAAAATAATTTTTGACCCTATTAATAAACCTGGAATTTCAAATTTATTAGTTATTTTATCTTCTATCACTAAATTATCTATTTTAGATATAGAACAAAAATTTTTTAAAAAAAATTATAAATCTTTTAAAAAATTTTTTTATTTTTGTATGTTTAGTTTTTTAAAAAATTTACAAAAAAAATTTTTAAAATATAGAAAAGATGAAAATAAATTAAAGAAAATTTTAAATTTAGGTATGAAAAAAATTTCTTTTTTAGCTAAATCAAAAATAAATAAAATTTTTAATACTTTGTATAAATAAAATTTTTTATATAATAAAATATTTTTTATATTTTTTCTATTTATATATTTTAAAATTTTATTAAAATATATAAATAGTATTTTTTTATTTTAATTGAAAATTATTTATATATATATTTGATTTTTTAAAATTTTTTTAGGAGTATTTATTATTGTTATAATTTTTATACAAAAATTTGTTAAAATTCTTTTAATTTTTTTTTTAAGTGCATTTTTCTTAATAAAATGGTAATATAAAAAATTATAAAATATAAAATATTTGCAAAAATTAAAGCTCCTATAGGACCTTTAAAATATACAATTGGACTTGTAATAATATATGTTAAAAATGTTCCTAAACTACCAGCTAAAAGAATAAAATTAATTATTTTCGGTGAAGGTTTATCTGTTTGCATAGAAGCAATAGTAATTAAAATGCTATATATAGAACTAGAAAAAAAACCTAAAAAAGAAATTATAAATAAAGAAAATATATAGTTCCAGCTGAAAATAAATAAAAACATCATTAAAGCTGATATTCCTGTTAAAAATATTATTATTTTTTGTAATTTAAATGATTGAATAACAGAACTAAAAAACCACATTCCTAACATATAATTCATCCAAAAATTACTAACTAATTTTCCTGATTTTTCCATGCTTATTTTAAGATTATGAGCTCCGTATTCAGGAACCCAAGATATAAAGCCCATTTGACCTAATATATACATTAAAGCAGAACAATATAATAAGAAAATATTTAAATTAAATTCTTTTTCTTTAAATGTAATATTTCCTAAAATTTTTATATGTGATTTTTCTACGATAGGAAAAGAGAGATTTAAAGATAATAAAAAAATTAATAGATAAATTAAACTAATCCAAACATATATCCATTGCCAATACATTTTGTGAAATAATATAAATGTACATATAGAAGGAAAAATCATACCTGAAAAACTAAAAAAAGAATCTGTAATTAAAAGTTTTTTTGCTCTTTCTCTAGAAAAGTATACACTAGTAATTAAAAAAGTTCCTATAGACATAGTAACGCCGCTAATTAAACCAAAAATAAACATAATCATTAGCAAAATATATATATTTTTGAATATAATTAATCCAAGAATAGATAATATAGTAGAAAAAAAACCAATATATAACTGTTTTTTTAAAGGTATAATTTTCATTAACCATGCATTTAAAAAAATAGAAGATAACATTCCAATATTCAAAATTGTAAAAATAATGCTAATTTTTAGTGTAGAAATATTAAAATAAACTGATAATCCTTGTATAACTACTCCTGTTACAGTAATAAAAGAACCAGTTAATGCATAGCTTAAAAAACTAATATAAGTTAAATATGAACGATTTTTATTTGTCATAAAATTAATTTTTTTGATATTTATTTTAAAATAATTAAAAATTTAAAAAATTTTTTAATAAATTTTATTTTAAAAAAAATTTATATATTTTAAAAAATTAAAAAATATTAATTTAATATTTTAAAAAAAAACATATTATTTTTTAATTTTAATAAAAAGTAAATTTTTTAATGTAATTAATGAGCATTATACTTTAAATAATTTTTTTTATAAATAAATTTAGTTAGAATAAAAATTAAAATTTGTATATTAAGAATTAATTTTTTTTTAGTTAAATAATAATTTTTATTTTAAAATTTTTAAAATTTTATATTACGAAATCTTACTATCTTGTATAATGAAAAAAAAATAAATTACATAATTATTTTTAAAATTAATATATAATTTGTATAAAATTACATTAAATACATTTTTTAATAAAATGATTACAATTAATTTTATTTAAAATAAGGCTATTTCATATTGATTTATACTATAATAATTTTAGGCCCTCCATATGGAACGCAAAATTCTAAAACTGGTTTTTTATTTTCTAAAGCTTTAATAGATTCTAAACATGTTATAAAAAAAATTTTTTTTTATGGAGAGGGAATATTAAATTCTAATATTAATCTATTTTTTAATTTTTCTCCTGAATATACATTTTGTAATATAGGAAAAATGTGGAAAGATTTAAGTATAAAATATTCAATAAATTTAAGTATATGTATTGGTTCTTGCATAAAACGAGGTTTTTTAAAAAATAAGAATACTTATAAAAAACATTATTTAAAAAAAAATATAGCTTCTTATTTTCATTTATCTAATTTAAATGATCTTAATGAAAGTATTATTTCTTCAGATAGAGTAATACAATTTTAAAATTGAATTGTTTTTAAATATTATTAATAAATATATAAAATATTTTATAAAATTTTTATGAATATAGTTAAAAAAAAAATTTTAGGTGTAATTTTTTCTAGAGCTCCATATGGAGCTAGTTTTGGAGAAGAAGGATTAGAATTAATCATTTCTTCAAGTATATTTTTTAAAAAAATTTATATTTTTTTTATTAGTGATGGAATTTTTCAAATTTTTTATAATCAAAAACCAAAATTAATTTTTTTAAATAAATACACAAATTTATTTAAAATGTTTAATTTTTTAAATATTAAAAAATGTTTTTCTAACATTGAAAATTTATATAATAGAGGAATATTAAAAAAAAATGTATGTAATAAAATTGTTTTTAAAAAATATAAATTTATTTTACCAATAATTTTATTAAAAAATAAAAATTTAAAAAAAAAAATGTCTAAATGTCAATATCTTTTAAATTTTTAAAATTTTTTTAAAAAATTAAATTTTTTTTTAATAAAAATAATATTAAAATAAAGGATTTTTTATGTTACATATGTTATTAAAATCTCCTTATTTAGTTGATATTTATGAATTTTTACATTTTTTTTCTAAAGAAGATGATTTTGTAGCTCTTCAAGATGGAGTATTAATTGTTTTAAAAAATAATCTTTTTTATAAAAAATTTATTAAAATAGTAAAAAATCGTTATGTTTTAAAAAATGATTTATTAGCTCGAGGTTTAAGTTCTTATAATAATAAATTTTCTATTATTAATTATAAAGATTTAGTATATTTGACTGAAAAAAATATTCAGCAAATAATTTGGAAATAAAAATAAAAATTTTTTATATTTTTTTATTAAAAATTTAATTATTAAATTTTTATAATAAGTAAAAGTGGATTTAATATAAATTTTTTTATATTTTAAAATTTTTTTAATTATAATTAAAAAAATTATACATTTTTTAAGGATTTTTATGGTCACAATTAATCAATTAGTTCGAAATTCTAGAATTAAAAAAATTTCTAAAAGTAATGTTCCAGCTTTATCTAAATGTCCTCAAAAAAGAGGAGTATGTTTAAAAGTTTATACTACTACTCCTAAAAAACCTAATTCCGCTTTAAGAAAAGTATGTCGAGTTAAATTAACTAATGGATTAGAAGTAACAGCATATATTGGAGGTGAAGGTCATAATTTACAAGAACATTCTGTAATTTTAATTAGAGGAGGAAGAGTTAAAGATTTACCAGGTGTAAGATATCATGTTATAAGAGGAGCTTTAGATTGCGCTGGAGTGAAAAATAGACAACAAGGAAGATCTAAATATGGAGTAAAAAAAAAAAATAATAAATAACCTTTTAAATAGTAAAATTTTTAATTTTTTATCATATTTTTTAAAATTTATTTTAGGAAGATTAAAATATGCCTCGAAGAAAAATTATAGGTATTAGAAAAATATTACCAGATCCAAAATTTTCATCTGAGTTATTAAGTAAATTTATTAATATTTTAATGGTAAATGGAAAAAAGTCTATTGCAGAATTAATTGTATATAATGCTCTTAAGAAAGTATCAAAAAAAAATAAAAAAACTGAATTAGAAGTTTTTGAATTAGCATTAGATAATGTTAAACCAATTGTAGAAGTAAAGTCTAGAAGAGTAGGAGGATCTACATATCAAGTTCCTGTAGAAGTTAGAAATACAAGAAGAAATGCTTTAGCAATGCGATGGATTATTGAGGCAGCTAGAAATAGAAAAGATAAATCTATGTCTATTAGATTATTTAAAGAAATTTCTGATGCTCTTGAAAAAAAAGGATCTGCTGTAAAAAAAAAAGAAGATGTTCATAAAATGGCTGAAGCAAATAAAGCTTTTGCTCATTATAGATGGTAATTTTAAAGATTTTAAAAAGTTTAGTTAAGGTAAATAATGTCACGTAAAACTCTTATTCAAAATTATAGAAATATTGGAATTAGCGCTCATATTGATGCTGGAAAAACTACTACAACAGAAAGAATTTTGTTTTATACTGGAATTAATCATAAAATTGGAGAAGTTCATGATGGAGATGCTACCATGGATTGGATGGAACAAGAGCAAGAAAGAGGAATAACGATTACTTCTGCAGCCACTACTACTTTTTGGAGTGGAATGAATAAACAGTTTTTAGAACATAGAATAAATATTATTGATACTCCTGGGCATGTAGATTTTACTATTGAAGTAGAAAGATCTATGCGTATTTTAGATGGAGTTGTAATGGTATATTGTGCAGTAGGAGGAGTTCAACCTCAATCAGAAACTGTATGGAGGCAAGCAGACAAATATAAAGTACCTAGAATTGCTTTTATAAATAAAATGGATCGTTTAGGTTCAAATTTTTTTAATGTTGTTAAACAGATGAGAAGTCGATTAAATGCAAATCCAGTAGTAATTCAAATACCAATTGGTTCAGAAGAAGATTTTACGGGTATTATAGATTTAGTAAAAATGAAATCTGTGTATTGGAAAGATGACGATCAAGGAATTACTGTTTCTTATGATGAAATCCCTAAAAATATGTTATTAGAATCAGAAAAATGGCATCAAAAATTGATAGAATTAGTAGCTGAAGATGATGATGTTTTAATGAATAAATATTTAAATGAAGAAAAAATTTTAGAAACAGAAATTAAATATATATTAAGAAAAAAATCTTTAAATAATGAAATAGTTTTAATTACTTGTGGTTCTGCTTTTAAAAATAAAGGAGTTCAAGCATTATTAGATGCAATTATAGAATATTTACCTTCTCCTATTGATATAGATTACAATATTAAAGTAAGTAAAAATAAAAAAAAAAATAAATATTTAAAAACTAATTTGAAAAATGAACCTTTTTCAGCATTAGCTTTTAAAATATCTAATGATCCTTTTGTTGGAAATTTAACATTTTTTAGAGTATATTCAGGAAAAGTGAAATCAGGAGATATTGTATTTAATTCATCAAATTCTAAGCGTGAACGTTTTGGAAGAATTGTTCAAATGCATGCAAATAAAAGAGAAGAAATTAAAGAAGTATATTCTGGAGATATTGCTGCAGCAATAGGATTAAAAGATGTATCTACTGGAGATACATTGTGTAATGAAGAAAATTTAATTTTATTAGAAAAAATGGAATTTCCAGATCCTGTAATTTCTATTGCAGTGGAACCAAAGACTAAAGCAGATCAAGAAAAAATGGGAGCAGCATTAAATAAATTAGCCAAAGAAGATCCTTCATTTAAGGTAAGAACAGATGAAGAATCTAATCAAACAATAATTTCTGGAATGGGAGAATTACATTTAGAAATTATAGTTGATAGAATGAAAAGAGAGTTTAATGTTAGTGCAAATATTGGGAAACCTCAAGTTTCTTATAGAGAAACTATTAAAAAAACTGTCAAAAATATTGAAGGGAAATATATTAAACAATCTGGAGGAAGAGGTCAATATGGGCATGTTATTATAGATTTATTTCCTTTAAAGAATAGTGAATATAATGATTTAGATTATAAATTTATAAATGACATTAAAGGAGGTGTTATTCCTGGTGAATATATACCTGCAGTCGATAAAGGAATTAAAGAACAATTAAAATGTGGTCCATTAGCAGGTTACCCTGTGATGGGTATAGGAGTTCGATTGCATTTTGGATCTTATCATGATGTAGATTCTTCAGAGATTGCTTTTAAGTTAGCAGCGTCTTATGCTTTTAAAAAAGGTTTTAAAGAAGCAAGTCCTGTACTTTTAGAGCCTATTATGAAAGTAGAAGTAGAAACTCCAGAAGATTATATGGGCGATGTTATTGGAGATTTAAATAGAAGAAGAGGAGTTATTGAAAATATGGAAGATACTTCATTTTTAAAAAAAATTAATGTATTAGTTCCATTATCAGAAATGTTTGGGTATGCTACAGATTTAAGATCTCAAACCCAAGGAAGAGCTTCTTATTCTATGGAGTTTATAAAATATTCAGAGGCTCCTAATAATGTTTCTGAAAAAATTATTAAAAAGAATCAAAATTAGATTTTTTAATATATTAGAATAATAAAAAAATTTAAGGTTAAAATTATGGCTAAAGAAAAATTTAAAAGATCGAAACTTCATGTTAATGTTGGTACAATTGGTCATGTTGATCATGGAAAAACCACTTTGACAGCAGCTATTACTACTGTTTTAGCTAAACGTTATGGAGGATCAGCTAAAGCTTTTGATCAAATTGATAATGCTCCAGAAGAAAAAGCCAGAGGAATTACTATTAATACGTCTCATGTAGAATATGATACGGAAAAAAGACATTACGCACATGTAGATTGTCCAGGTCATGCGGATTATATAAAAAATATGATTACAGGTGCTGCACAAATGGACGGTGCAATTCTGGTAGTTGCTGCTACAGATGGTCCTATGCCTCAAACTAGAGAACATATTTTATTAGGTCGTCAAGTAGGAGTTCCTTATATAGTAGTATTTTTAAATAAATGTGATATGGTTGATGATGAAGAATTACTTGAGCTTGTAGAAATGGAAGTAAGAGATTTGTTAACACAATATGAATTTCCTGGGGATGTTACTCCTATAATTCGAGGTTCAGCTTTAAAAGCTTTAGAGGGAGATCCTAAATGGGAAGAAAAAATTATAGAATTATCTGAAAAATTAGATAATTATATACCAGATCCTAAAAGATCTATAGAAAAATCTTTTTTACTACCTATTGAAGATGTTTTTTCAATTTCTGGAAGAGGAACTGTAGTAACAGGGAGAGTAGAAAGAGGGGTTATTAAAGTTGGAGAAGAAATAGAAATAGTAGGTATTAAGCCGACGACAAAAACTATTTGTACTGGAGTAGAAATGTTCAGAAAGCTTTTGGATGAAGGAAGAGCTGGAGAAAATATTGGAGTATTATTACGAGGCACAAAACGAGAAGAAATAGAAAGAGGACAAGTATTGTCAAAACCTGGAAGTATACTTCCACATGCAAAATTTGAAGCTGAAGTTTATGTTTTATCTAAAGAAGAAGGTGGTCGCCATACACCATTTTTTAAAGGTTATAGGCCTCAATTTTATTTTAGAACTACTGATGTTACAGGATTTGTAGAATTACCTAAGGATGTAGAAATGGTTATGCCTGGAGATAATATAAAAATGGTAGTTACATTAATTCATCCTATTGCTATGGACGAAGGATTAAGATTTGCAATTAGAGAAGGTGGAAAAACTGTTGGAGCGGGAGTAGTCTCAAAAGTTATTAATTAATAAAAAATAATTTTTTAAAATGATTTTAATATAAACATTATAAATAAAATAATTTTTAAATTTTTTGTTTTATTTTTTTGAGTTTACATGATAAATTCTCATTAGAATTTATCATGAAATATAAAGATTAAATAATTTTTTATTTTTTTACATTATTTTAATTTTTATAAAATTTTTTTTTATAATTATGAAATGGAGTTTTTATGAGTAAAAATGTACAAAATCAAAGAATTAGAATTCGATTAAAAGCATTTGATCATAGATTAATAGATCATTCTACATTAGAAATTGTAGAAACAGCAAAAAGAACGGGAGCTCAAGTTAGAGGCCCAATACCATTACCTACAAAAAAAGAAAAATTTACTATTTTGATTTCCCCTCATGTAAATAAAGATGCTCGAGATCAATATGAGATTAGAACTCATAAAAGATTAATAGATATTGTTCAACCTACAGAAAAAACTGTAGATGCATTAATGCGATTAGATTTAGCTGCAGGTGTAGATATTCAAATCAGTTTAAGATAATAAAAAAAAAATTTTGAGGTATAAAATGTTAGGTTTTGTTGGAAAAAAAGTTGGTATGACTAGAATTTTTTTTGATGCAGGAAATTCTGTTCCAGTTTCTGTGATTAAGATAGAGCAGCATAGAATTACTAAAATAATACGACATATAAATTTTAATTCTTTGCAAGTTACTGTAGGATTTAAAAAAAAAAAATTTTTAAAAAAAACAGAAAAAGGATATTTTTCAAAATTAAACATTTTACCTGGACGAGGGTTATGGGAGTTTAAATATTCTGGTAAATTAAAATATAAAATTGGAGATGTTTTAAATATAAAGTTATTTGATACTGTTAAAAAAGTAGATGTAACAGGAATATCTAAAGGAAAAGGTTTTGCTGGAACTATTAAAAGATGGAATTTTTCTTCTCAAGATGCTACACATGGAAATTCATTATCTCATAGAGCTCCTGGTTCAATTGGTCAAAATCAAACTCCAGGAAGAGTTTTTAAAGGAAAAAAAATGGCTGGTCATATGGGAAACGAAAAGGTTACCATTCAAAGTTTAAAATTAATAAAAATTGATTATGAAAATAATGTTTTTTTAATTAAGGGGTCTATTCCAGGTCATAAAGGTAATGATGTGATTATCAAACCTGCTGTTAAACAAAGAGGAGTAAATAATAAGTGAATATTTTATTAAAAGATTCTAAAAAAAATGTTTTAATTTCTAAAAATATTTTTAATTTTCCTTTTAATAGAACTTTAATACATCAAGTTATTACAACTTTTCAAACAAGATTACGAAAAGGGACTAAAGCTCAAAAAAGTCGGGGTGAAGTATCTGGTTCTGGTAAAAAACCTTGGAGACAAAAAGGTACAGGTCGAGCTAGAGTAGGTTCTTTAAGAAGTCCAATTTGGAGATCTGGAGGAGTAACTTTTGCGGCAAAAAGTAAAAAATATATTAAAAAAGTTAATAAAAAAATGTACAAAGCTGCGATGAAAAGTATACTATCAGAATTAGTTCGCGTAAAAAGATTAAATTTTTTTAAAAATTTTAATATTAATGCCCCAAAAACTAAAATTTTATTTAAAAAATTAAAGTCATTAAATTTTACAGATGTTTTAATTATTACACATAAATTAAAAAAAAATTTATTTCTTGCTTCTAGGAATTTATATAAAATTAAAGTAATAGATACAAAATTAATTAATCCTATAGATTTACTTAAATTTAAAAGCATTATAATTACTTTTAAAGCATTAAAAAAAATTGAGGAAATTTTTGAATGAAATCTTATAATAGACTATTAAATATTATTAAATCATTGCATATTTCTGAAAAAACTACTCAAATTAAAGAGAATTCTAATATTATTGTACTAAAAGTTTTAAAATCTGCTACTAAAAGAGAAATTAAAATTGCATTAAAAAAATTTTTATTTTTACATTCAGAAAAAATAAATATTGTACAAATGAAAGGGAAAAAAAAAAGTTATGGAAATAAAATATTTTTTAAACAAGATTGGAAAAAAGCATACATAAAATTGAAAAAAGATCAAAATTTAGATTTTTTAAATAATCATTCAGGATAATTAGAGTATTTTAAATTATGTCTATAATAAAATGTAAGCCAACGTCTCCAGGAAGACGTCATGTTATAAAGTTAAAAAACAATTTTTTATATAAAGGTAGACCAAAATCTTTTTTATTAAAAAAAAATAGTAAAACTGGAGGTAGAAATAACCAAGGAAGAATTACGACTAGACATATTGGAGGAAGACATAAAAGACTTTATAGAAAAATTGATTTTAAAAGAAATAAAGACAATATAAAAGCGGTAGTAGAAAGAATAGAATATGATCCTAATAGATCTGCTCATATTGCTCTTTTATTGTACAAAGATGGATCAAGAAGTTATATTTTAGCTCCTAAAGGACTTTCTATTGGAAACAAAATTTTTTCAGGGGTAAACGCTCCTATTAATATAGGAAATTCTTTACCTATGTATAAGATTCCTATTGGATCATTATTACATAATGTAGAGATGAAACCATATAAAGGGGGTCAATTAGCAAGATCTGCAGGTAGTTATGTACAGTTAGTTTCTAGAGGAGATAAATATGTTACTGTAAGGTTAAGATCTGGAGAAATTAGAAAAATAGAATCCAAATGTAGAGCAACTATAGGAGAAGTTGGAAATTCTGAGCATATGTTAAGAGTATTAGGGAAAGCTGGTGCTTCTAGATGGAGGGGAATTAGACCTACAGTGAGAGGAACAGCTATGAATCCAATTGATCATCCTCATGGAGGTGGAGAAGGGAGAAATTTTGGTAAACATCCTGTTACTCCTTGGGGAAAACAAACTAAAGGTAAAAAAACAAGAAGAAATAAAAGAACTCAAAAATTTATCATTCATAATAGAAAAAAGAAATAACAACTTCTTAAATTTTTAAAAATATTAAATAGGAAAAATTTATATTATATGCCAAGATCTCTTAGAAAAGGTCCATTTATAGATGTAAGTTTATTAAAAAAAGTTAAAAAAACAAATTTAGAAAAATCAAAAAAACCTATTAAAACTTGGTCTAGAAGATCAACAATTTTCCCAAATATGGTAGGCTTGACTATTGCTGTTCATAATGGAAAACAACATATTCCAGTATTTATTACTGAAGAAATGGTTGGTCATAAACTTGGTGAATTTTCTTTAACTAGAACATATCGTGGCCATAATTCAGACAAAAAAATTAAAAAAAGTTAGCTTTAAAATAAAAAAAATAAAAAAAATAATTTAAAAAATATTGAAATGAATAAATAGAGGAATTTTATGGAAATTATAGCTAAATGTAAAAAAATTCGTTCATCACCTCAAAAAATAAGAGTAATTGCTAATTTTATTCGAGGTAAAAATATTAAAAAAGCATTTCAAATTTTAAGTTTTAATGCTAAAAAATCATCTTTTTTATTAAAAAAAGTATTATTTTCTGCTATTTCAAATGCAGAACATAATTATGGAATTGATTTAGAAAAATTAAAAATTAAAAAAATTTTTATAGATAATGGACCTACTTTAAAACGTACTATGCCTAGAGCAAAAGGAAAATCTGATAAAATTTTAAAAAGAACTAGTCATATTACAATTATATTATCTGAAAAGTAATGTATTTATTATATAACTTTTATTATTATATTTATATTTTATAAAAAAAGGAAAATTTTATGGGTCAAAAAGTTAATCCTAATGGTATGAGATTAGGAATTATTAAATCTTGGAATTCAATTTGGTTTTCAGGTACTAAAAATTTTCCTGATTACTTAGATAATGATTATCAAGTGCGTAAATTTTTAATGAAAAAATTGTTTAAAGCTTCAATCTCCAAAATAATAATTGAGCGATTATCTAAAAATTTAACTGTTACTATTTTTACGGCTAGACCTGGAATTGTTATTGGAAGAAAAGGAGAAGATATAGGTAAATTAAGAATTTTAGTGTCTAAGATTTCTAATCTTCCTACAAAAATTAATATTTCTGAAGTTCAAAAACCAGAGTTAGATGCAAAATTAGTCTCTGAACATGTAGTATTACAGTTAGAAAGAAGAATTATGTTTAGAAGAGCTATGAAACGCTCTATACAAAATTCAATGAGACAGGGAGCACAAGGAATTAAAATTGAAATCAGTGGTAGGTTAGGAGGAGCTGAAATAGCTCGAACAGAATGGCATCGAGAAGGAAGAGTCCCTTTACATACTTTAAGAGCTAATATTGATTATAATTGTGCTGAAGCTCATACTACTTATGGTGTAGTAGGAGTAAAAGTATGGATTTTTAAAGGAGAAATTTTAGATGGAATGCCAAAATATTCTTTAAATAAGAATAAAAATTTAAGAAATAATACTAATAGAAGTAATAGAAGATTAAAACAAAGGAATAATTTAATTATATGATGCATCCTAAAAATACAAAATTTAAAAAAATGCATAAAGGTAAGAATAGAGGTTTAGTTGTTAATGATCAAATTAAATTTGGTTCTTATGCTTTAAAAGCAATTACTCGAGCTAGAATTACTTCTAGACAAATTGAATCAGCCAGAAGAAATATATCTCGTTATATTAAAAAATTAGGAAAATTATGGATTAGAATATTTCCAGATAAACCAATTACTCAAAAACCATTAGAAGTAAGAATGGGGAAGGGTAAAGGAAATGTTGAATATTGGGTATTTTTAGTAAAACCAGGGAAAATATTATATGAGATAGATGGAATTTCTGAAGAACTTTCTAGAGAAGCATTTAAATTAGCTTCAGATAAATTACCAGTTAAAACAATGTTTATTAAAAAAAAATAAGGTTTTAAAACTTATATGAAAAAAATTTTTAGAAAAAAAAGTATTAAAGAATTAAATTCGGAGTTATGTCTTTTATTAAAAGAAAAATTTAATTTAAAAATGCAATGTTCTGCTAAAAAATTACAACAAACTCATTTATTAAAAAAATCTAGAAAAAATATAGCTATTATTAAAACTTTAATAACTGAAAAAACAAGAATATAAAATAATTATGATAAATAAAAAAAAAGTTTTTCAAGGTATAGTGTTAAGTAATAAAATGAATAAATCTATAGTAGTATTATTAGAGCGAAAAATAAAACATCCTATTTATAAAAAATTTATAAGAAAAAAAACTAAGTTACATGTTCATGATGAAAATAATGAATGTAAAATTGGAGATTTTGTTGAAATTGTAGAATGTAAACCTATCTCTAAGACAAAAAGTTGGTCTTTAAAAAAAGTATTAAAAAAAAATATTTTATAAGAAGGTATAAAATGATTCAAGAACAAACAATTTTAAATGTTGCTGATAATTCTGGTGCTCGTTTAGTTTTATGTATTAAAGTTTTAGGTGGATCGAAAAAAAAATATGCTAATATTGGAGATTTAATTAAAGTTGCAGTTAAAGAAGCAGTTCCACGAAGCAAAGTCAAAAAAGGAGAAGTTTTAAAAGCAATAGTGGTTCGTACTAGAAAAGGAATTAGAAGATTAGATGGATCTTTAATTAGATTTGATCATAATTCTTGTGTAATATTAAATGAAACTGATCAATTAATAGGGACGAGGATTTTTGGTCCTGTAACTAGAGAAATAAGAACTAAAAAATTTATGAAAATTATATCTTTAGCTCCAGAAGTTTTATAATAATTAAATTTAATTAGGGAGAATTTTTATGGCTTTAAAAATAAAATTTAATGATAAAGTTATAATTTTATCTGGAAAAGATAAAAATAAAGTAGGTATTGTAAAAAAAGTTTTTTTAGATAAAAAAAAAATAATTGTAGAAGGAGTTTGTATGGTAAAAATTCATAAAAAACCAAATCCTTCATTAAATCAAATAGGAGGAATACAAACTATAGAATCTCCAATACCAATATCTAAGGTTTCAATTTTAAATCCTAAAACTAATAAAAAAGATCGAGTAGGATTTAAATTTGTCAACGGGAAAAAAGTTCGTTTTTTAAAATCAGATAATACAGTTCTTTAATATTAACTTTATAAATTAATATTTTATTAATATTTTTAATTTATAATCAATTTTTTTAAAATTTTATTTTTTTAAATTATTTCAAGGAATTTTATGCCGAATTTCTTACATGTTCTTTATAAAACTAAAATAATTAAAGCATTAAAATCAAAATTTTCTTATAAATCTATTATGCAAGTTCCTAAAATTGTCAAAATTATATTAAATATGGGAGTAGGTGAGTCTATTGTAAATAAAAAAAAATTAGATTTTGCTGTTTCTGATTTAACAGCTATATCTGGTCAAAAACCATTAATAACTAAAGCGAAAAAATCTATTGCGGCTTTTAAAATTCGACAAGGTTATCCGATTGGATGCAAAGTTACTTTACGTGGTTTTAAAAAATGGGATTTTTTAAACAAATTAATATCTATTGCAATACCTAGAATTAGAGATTTTAGAGGTTTATCTAAGCGATCTTTTGATGGTTATGGAAATTATAATATAGGAATTAAAGAGCAAATAATATTTCCAGAAATAGATTATGATAAAATTGATAAAATTAGAGGTTTAGATATTAATATTGTTACTACTGCTAATTCTGATAAAGAAGGATATGAGTTATTAAAATCTTTTAATTTTCCATTTATAAAGTAATTTTTCTTAATCATTTGTATATTTTTTAAAAGAGAGAAAGTTTAAAATGGCTAAACAATCTATGAAAGAAAGAGAAAAAAAAAGAATTTTTTTAGCAAACAAATTTTTTAAAGTAAGGTTATCTTTGAAATCAATTATTAAAAATAAAAAAAATAATCAAAAAAAAAGATGGGAAGCAGTAATAAAATTACAATCTTTACCTAGAGATTCTAGCCCTTCAAGACAAAGAAATAGGTGCCGAAGAACTGGAAGGCCTCATGCTTTTTTGAGAAAGTTTGGTTTGAGTAGAATGACTTTAAGAGAGTGTGCTATGAAAGGAGAAATTCCTGGATTAAGAAAGTCGAGTTGGTAATAAAATTTTTTATACAATATTTTTATTATGGAGTAATTAAAAAATGAGTATGCAAGATCCTATATCAGATATGTTTACTAGAATTAGAAATGGTCAAAAAGCAAATAAAATTTTTGTTAATATACCATGTTCTAAAGTTAAGATTGCAATTAGTAAATTATTAAAAGACGAAGGATATATTATAGATTATAAAATACTTGGTGAAAAAAAAAAAATTTTAACTATATATTTAAAATATTTTAATAATAGTCCTGTTATAGAAAAAGTTATTAGAATTAGTAAACCAAGTTTGAGAATATATAAAAAAAAAAATAATATATGTTCAGTAATTAATGGTTTAGGAATAGCTATTATTTCTACTTCTAAGGGAATAATGACAGATAAGAAAGCAAGAAAATTAGGTGTAGGTGGAGAGTTAATTTGTCATATTTCTTAATTTAAAAAAAAAGGAAACATATGTCAAGAATAGCTAAAAAATCTATATTAATTCCTAAAGAAGTTCAAATTAAAATAGATAATAATAAAGTTACTGTAATAGGAATTAAAGGAACATTATTTAAATATTTGAATAATGTTGTACAATTAAGTTATAACAATAGAATATTAAAATTTTCTGTATTTAAAAATATTCAAAAAAATTGGATGCATGCGGGGACTAGTAGATCTTTAGTTAATTCTATGATTATTGGCGTTACAAATGGATTTTTAAAAAAATTGAAACTAATAGGGGTTGGATATCGAGCTTCTTTAAGTAATTTTAATAATATAAACATGATAGTAATGTCTTTAGGTTATTCTCATGATATAAAGTATATTTTGCCTAAAGGAGTGAATGTTAATATTTCCTCTCAAACAGAAATTACTGTTTTTGGAATTGATAAACAATTAATTGGTCAAGTAGCTGCAAATTTAAGAAATTTTAGAATTCCAGATGCATATAAAGGAAAAGGAGTAAGATATATAGATGAAATTGTAAAAATAAAAGAGGCTAAAAAAAAGTAATATGAATATTTTAAAAAAAAATATTTCTAATAGAAAAAAAAGATCTATTAAAATACGTGATATTATTATAAAAAGTAAACGACATCGATTATTTGTTTATAAAAGTTCAAGACATATTTATGCGCAATTAATTTCATTACATGATTCTACTATTTTAGTTTCTGCATCTACATTAGAGAAAAAATTTTTTAAAAAAATAAATTATACTGGTAATAAAATAGCAGCAAAAATGGTAGGAAAATTAATTGCAAAACGTTCTTTAAAAAAAGGAATAAATACTGTTTCTTTTGATCGAGCAGGTTTTAAATATCATGGTAGAATTAAATCTTTAGCTGAATCTGCTCGAAAATTTGGCTTAAAATTTTAGGATTTATAACAATGATTAAAAATGAAAAAAAATATAAAAAAGATTTTCAAGAAAAATTAATTTCTGTGAATAGAGTTTCAAAAACTGTAAAAGGAGGTAGAGTTTTTTCATTTACAGCTCTTACTGTTGTTGGTAATGGAAATGGTAAAGTTGGATTTGGATATGGAAAAGCAAAAGAAGTACCTTTTGCGATACAAAAAGCTATGGAAAAAGCCAGAAAAAATATGATTACTTTTGATTTGATTAATAAAACTTTACAACATGAAGTTACAGAATCTTATACTGGATCTAAAATTTTTATGAAACCTGCATCTGATGGAACAGGGATTATTGCTGGGGGAGCTATGAGAGCGGTTTTAGAAGTTTCTGGTATTTCTAATGTATTAGCAAAAACGTATGGATCTACAAATCCTATCAATGTGGTAAAAGCTACTATTAATGCTTTATCAAAAATGAAATCTTTAAAAACAATTTTAAAAAAAAGAAATAAAAGATTTTAAAATATATATAAATAAATAATTAAAAATTATAAATATATGAAAAAAAAAATTTTAAAAATTACACAGATTAAAAGTAGTATTGGAATATTACCCAAGCATAAAGCTACTTTATTAGGTTTAGGTTTAAGATTTATTAATCATTCAGTTTATAGAGAAATGACTAAATCTAATTTAGGAATGATTAAAAAAATTTCTTATTTATTAAAAATTAAACAAAGAGATTTATAAAAATGTATTTAAATACTATTTTTTCTAAAAAAAATTCAAAAAAATCAAAAAAGAGATTAGGGCGAGGAATTGGATCAGGATTAGGAAAAACTTCTGGAAGAGGTCATAAAGGACAAAAATCAAGAAAAGGAAGTAGCATAAGAAGAGGTTTTGAGGGAGGACAAACTCCTTTATATAGAAGATTACCTAAATTTGGTTTTAGATCTAGAAAAAAAAAATTTTCTCAACATGTACGTTTATCAGAAATTTTAGTAATATCTAATAAAATTATTGATTTAAAAACATTAAAAAAATGGAAAATTGTAAATATAAATGTAAAAAAAGTAAAAATAATTTTGTTTGGAAAAAAAATTCCGACATGTTTAAGATTAAAAGGTATTTTGATTACTAAAGGTGTTCGTTCAGCTATTTTATCTTCTGGGGGAACTATTAAGGAATTATAGAAAATAATGCTTAAAAAATTACCTAATTATTTTAAAAATAGTTTTAATAGTAATTATTTAGAGATTAAAAATAGATTATCCTTTTTAATATTTGCTTTAATAATTTTTAGAATTGGATCTTTTATTCCTATACCTAGTATACATTCTACAATTATTGTTAAAATATTAAAAAATAGTCATAGTACTATTATGGATATTTTTAACATGTTTTCTGGAGGAGCATTAAGAAGAGTTTCTATATTTTCTCTAGGAATTATGCCATATATTTCTGCTTCAATTATAATTCAATTATTAACATTTTTATATAAACCTTTAATAGAATTAAAAAAAGAAGGAGAATTTGGTAGATTAACAATAAATAATTATACTAAAAATTTTACTTTGATATTAGCTATTATTCAATCTATTATTATTGCTATTAGTTTACCTTATTTTTATGATGATGATAGTATTTTATGTTCAAAAGGAATAAATTATTATTTTTATATTACCACTTCATTAAGTTTAGTAACAGGAACAATGTTTTTAATGTGGTTAGGAGATTTAATAACTGAACGTGGACTTGGGAATGGAATTTCTATTATTATTTTTTCAGGAATTGTTGCTTCATTACCTGAAGCTTGCTTACATACTATTAAAAATGTTAAATCATCAAATTTAAGTTATTTTAATTTGTTAGAAATTTTTATATTAGTATTTTTTGTGATATTTTTTGTTGTTTTTATTGAAAGAGCACAGAGAAAAATTTTAATATATTATTCTAATAAAAATAATAACAGAAGATTGAACACTATTCAAAGTTCTTATTTGCCTTTAAAAATTAATATGTCTGGAGTAATTCCGGCAATTTTTTCAGCTAGTTTAGTTTTGTTTCCAGCTACTATTTCTTCATGGATTATTCATAAAAATTTATTTAATTTTTTGTTTTTAATAAAAATATCTCAATGTATTCAACCTGGTCAACCTATTTATATTATTTTATATATTCTTTCAATTATTTTTTTCTGTTTTTTTTATACAAATTTAACATTTAATCCAAGAGAAACAGCAGAAAATTTAAAAAAATCTGGCGCTTTTATAGCTGGAATTAGACCTGGAGAACAAACATCTATATATATTGAAAATATAATGTTAAAGTTAATTTCTATAAATTCTATGTATATAGTATTTATTTGTTTAGTTCCAGATTTTATGAGAAATATAATACATGCTCCGTTTTATTTTGGTGGAACTTCATTATTAATCGTAGTAGTAGTAATTATAGATTTTATTTCTCAAATTCAAACTTTAATGATGTCTAACAGGTATAATTCTATTTTTAAAAAATCAAATTTAAGTTTTTAAAAAATAAAATTTTTTTTAATATTTATAAAAGAGTGTAATTATGAAAGTACGTACTTCAGTAAAAAAAATGTGTAGAGATTGTAAAATTGTTAAAAGAAATAGAGTGGTTAGAATAATTTGTTCTAATTATCCTAAACATAATCAACGTCAAGGTTAATTATTAGTTAACATTTTAAAATTTATTTTATAAGGAGTTTTCAATTTGGTTCGTATAGCAGGAATTAATATTCCTAATGAAAAAAGAGTAATTATTGCTTTAATGAAAATTTATGGAATTGGGAAGTCTAGAGCTAGTTTAATTTGTAAAATTTTAAAGATTCCTAAAATTTTTAAAGTGAAAGATTTAAATAAAAAACAAGTTGAATCTGTAAGATTAGAAATAACCAAATTTGCAGTTGAAGGAGATTTAAGACGTAAAAATGCTATGAGTATAAAAAGACTCATTGATTTAGGTTCATATAGAGGAACACGACACCGAAGAAATTTACCAGTACGAGGGCAAAGAACAAAAACTAACGCAAGAACTCGAAAAGGCCCAAGAAAACCAATAAAAAAATAATTTTTTAAAACATAAGAGAAAATGTTTATGATTAAAAAAAATATTAGATCTTCTAAAAAAAAAACTAAAAAAAAAATTTTAGATGGAATTGCTCATATACACGCTTCTTTTAACAATACTATTGTTTCTATCACTGATAGAAATGGGAATTCTTTAGGTTGGGCTACTTCAGGGGGATCTGGTTTTAGAGGGTCAAGAAAGTCTACACCTTTTGCAGCTCAAGTTGCTGCAGAAAAATGCGCAGAAAAAGTTAAAGATTATGGAATAAAAAATTTAGAAGTAATGGTAAAAGGACCAGGACCAGGAAGAGAATCTACTATTAGAGCTTTATATGCATTTGGTTTTAAAATTACTAATATTATTGATGTAACTCCTATACCCCATAATGGATGTAGACCTCCAAAAAGAAGAAGAGTTTAACTTTTTATTTTTTCATTTTTTTTATTTTTTTTTAAGGATATATAATATATGGCAAGATATTTAGGACCAAAATTACGATTAAGTCGAAGAGAAGGAACAGATTTATATTTGAAATCTGGTTTTCGTTCAATTTCTTCAAAATGTAAAATTGATAAATTTCCAGGACAACATGGATCTAGAAAAACGAGATTGTCAGATTATGGTATTCAATTACGAGAAAAACAAAAAGTAAAAAGATTATATGGAATTTTAGAAAAACAATTTAGAAAATATTATAAATTAGCTTCTAAATCTAAAGGAAATACTGGTGAAAAATTGTTACAATTATTAGAAAGTAGATTAGATAATGTAATTTATAAAATGGGGTTTGGATCTACAAGATCAGAATCTCGTCAGTTAATAAATCATAAATCTATTTTAGTAAATAATAAAATTGTAAATATACCATCTTATCAAGTTTTCCCTAAAGATTGTATTGCAATTAAAAAAAAATCTA
This sequence comes from Buchnera aphidicola (Drepanosiphum platanoidis), assembly GCF_964020165.1. Taxonomy (NCBI): domain Bacteria; kingdom Pseudomonadati; phylum Pseudomonadota; class Gammaproteobacteria; order Enterobacterales; family Erwiniaceae; genus Buchnera; species Buchnera aphidicola. The sequence goes on along the minus strand of NZ_OZ026537.1, from coordinate 197,053 downwards.
TAAATCAGTTAAGAATTAAAGCTTCTTTAGAGTTATTTGAGCAAAAAGAAAAACCTTCATGGATAGATTTAAATAAAAGTAAAATGATAGGAACTTTTTTAAGAGTACCAGATAGATCTGACTTATCTGCAGATATTAATGAACATTTAATTATAGAGCTTTATTCGAAATAATATATTTTTAGGATAAAATCATGTCAGATTCTTTAATTAATTTTTTAAAACCTCGATTAGTAGATATTAAGCAATTTAACAAAAATCATGCAAAAGTTACTTTAGAGCCATTAGAAAGAGGTTTTGGTCATACATTAGGAAATGCATTAAGAAGAATATTATTATCATCTATGCCAGGATGTGCTGTAACTGAAGTAGAAATTGATGGAGTTTTACATGAATATAGTAGCAAAGATGGAATTAAAGAGGATGTTTTAGAAATTTTATTAAATTTGAGAGAACTTGCTGTAAAGATTCATGATAAAAATAAATCTTACTTAACATTAAAAAAAAAAGGATTTGGTGTAGTTACTGCATCTGATTTTATTTGTGATTCAAACGTTGAAATTATAAAATTAGATCATATAATTTGTCATTTAACTCATAAAAGTTCTTCTATTTCTATGAAAGTTAAAGTAGAAAGAGGAAGAGGTTATGTATTAGCTTCTTCAAAAATCATTCAAAAAAAAAATTCTTTAAAAATTGGTCGTTTATTACTTGATGCTTCATATAGCCCTATTAATCGAATATCCTATAGTGTAGAAGCAGCTAGAGTAGAGCAAAGAACAGATTTAGATAAATTAATAATAGAAATGGAAACTAATGGAACAATTGAACCTGAAGAGGCAATACGAAGATCAGCAACAATTTTATCAGATCAATTAGAGTCTTTTATTGATTTAAGAGATGTTTGTGAGCCTTTAGAAAAATTACAAAAACCTGAGTTTTCTCCGATTTTATTAAGACCAGTAGATGATTTAGAATTAACAGTAAGATCTGCTAATTGCTTAAAAGCTGAATCTATACATTATATCGGAGATCTTGTTCAAAAAACTGAAATTGAATTATTAAAAACTCCAAATTTAGGGAAAAAATCTTTAATGGAAATTAAAGATATTTTAGCTTCTCATAATTTATCATTAGGCTCAAAATTAGAAAATTGGCCTCCAGATAGTTTATTGAAAAAATAAAATTTATTCTTAAAAAATTAGGAAATTTAGAGTATTATGAGACATAAAAAAGTTGGAAAAAAATTTAATAGAAAAAGAAGTCATGTTAAATCTATGATTAAAAATATGATTTGTTCATTATTAAATTTTGAAAAAATTAAAACTACTTTGCCAAAATCTAAAGAATTGAAAAGGTTTATCGAACCTATTATTACTATAGCTAAAGTAGATAGTGTATCTAATAGAAGAATAATTTTTTCTAAAATTAGAAATAATTATTTAGTTTCAAAATTATTTAATGATCTTGGTCCTTTTTTTTTAAAAAAACCAGGTGGTTATACCAAAATTTTAAAATGTGGTTATCGAGCAGGTGATAGAGCTCCTATGGCATATATTTTTTTTTCAGATAGAATAATTAAAAATAAAAATAAAATAATTATTTCAAAAAAAAATATATAAAAAATTTTAAAACAAACGGCATGCCATGCCGTTCTGTTTTTTATAAATTTTTATGTTAGTAATTTCCCTATTTTAAAAAAATTTTTATAAGAATTATACAAATTACAAGAATAATTTTTTTTTTTTCCAGAAATTTGTAATTTTGTAATATTTAAAAAATTTTTTTTTGTTTCTATTAAAATTCCATTTTTATTAAAATCTTTAATTTTTCCAATTAAATTTTTATTTTTATTTTTTTTTTTTTTTAATATTATTTCTGATTTTAAAATTTTTACCATTTTTTTGTTAATAAAAAAATAAGAACTTGGCCATGGTTTATATGCTCGAATCATTCTTTCTATTTTTTTTGCAGAATTGTTCCAATTAATATGGCCATCTTTTTTTTTAATTTTTTTAGTGTATGTAGCTTTATTATTATTTTGTGGAATTTTTTTTATTTTTTGTTTAAGTATTTGATTCAAAACTTTTACAATTGATTGTTTTCCAATTTTAGCTAAATTGTTAGATAAACTATTGTAATTTTCTTTTTTTTTTATTTTATATTCTTTAATGTATATTATATCTCCAGAATCTATTTCAGTATTCATTTGAATAATAGAAATTCCAGTTTTTTTATCTCCAGATAAAATTGAATTTTGAATAGGTGAACAACCTCTCCATTTTGGTAATAATGAAGCATGAATATTAATACCACCTAAAGTAAAAATTTTTAAAATTTTTTTTGGAATTATCATACCAAAAGATACTACTAATAATAAATCAGAATTAATATTTTTTAATTTTTTTTTAATTTTAGAATTAAAATTTTTTACTTTAATAAGTTTAATATTATTTTTTTTAGAAAATTTTTCTATATAAGAAATTTTTTGATTTCTTTTTTTTTTTTTAGAAATTATTATAGCTTTTAATTTTACAAATGATAATAAAAAAATTTTTTTTAAATGTTTTAAAGAAAAAGCATCATTTCCAGCAAAAATAATTTTTATTTTTTTCATATTTTAATAATTTTTTTCTAATTTTTATTTTTTATTATTATAAATCTAATAGTCTAAAATTAATTTTCCTTTTAAATGATCTAATTCATGTTGTATACAAAACGATAAATTGGATTGAGCTGATATTATATTTTTTTTTCCATCATGATTTAAACTATATAATTTCAAATAATTATATCTAGGAACTTGAAAAAATTTTTTTGGAACAGATAAACATCCTTCTTCAGACATTATAATTTTTTTTTTATTTATTATTTTTGGATTTATTAAAATCAGTGGGTTTCTTAATGGTTTAATAATTCCAATAACTATAATTTGTAAATTGATATTAACTTGAGTTGCTGCTAATCCAATTCCATTGTATAAATACATAGTATTAAACATTTTATGAATAATTTTTTTAATTTTTTTGTTTATTTTTTTTACAGGTTTTGCTATTTTTCTCAAATTTTTATCAGGATATTTTAAGATTTTAAAAGTTGACATTATATTAATTTTTATTTTTTTTTAGAGTAAAATGATTTTTATATTTTTATTATAAATAAAAATTTTTATTTTTAAAAGAATTTATTATATAAAAAATTAATAAAATAATTTTTATAATATATTTTTTAATATAAAATATTAAGGAATTTTTTAATGTCAAAAATATTAAAATCAATTTTTTTATGTGTAAAATATTTACAATTAAATAAAGTAATAATTCATCCTACAGAAGGATTTTTTGGTTTAGGTTGTAATCCAGATAATTATAAAGCTATAAAAAAGATTATTATTTTAAAAAAAAGAGCTTTTAATAAAGGTTTTATTTTAATTGCTCATTCTTATGAATTACTTCGACCATATATTTCAGAAAAAAAAATAACTTTTTCTATGAAAAATAAATTTTTAAATAAAACTTTTGATTTCATTACTTATTTGGTTCCTTCAAATCCTCATAATCCATCTTGGATTAATGGAGGGTCAGATTTAATTGCTGTAAGATTGACTAATCATAATATCTTAAAAAAGTTATGTTTTTTATTTGGAAAACCTATAATTTCTACAAGTGCAAATTTATCAGGTTTAAAGCCTTGCAAATCTTTAAAAGAGATCATTCAATTTTTTGGAAATAAAATTCCTATTTTAAGTCATACTTTAGGAAAAAAAAAAAAAAGTTCTAAAATTTTAAATTTAATGACAGGAAAAGTTATACGTGAATAAATTAAATTTTAAAAATTATTTTGCTGTTTTTGGTAATCCAATCAGTCATAGTAAATCACCTATTATACATAAATATTTTTCAAAAAAATCTAATATTAATAGTCGATATATAAAATTATTATCTAGCACAAAAACGTTTTATTGGGATCTTATTAAATTTTTTTATCGTTTTGGATTAGGAGCAAATATTACTTTGCCTTTTAAAGAAAAAGCTTTTAATTTATGTGATAAATTGACAAAAAGAGCAAAATTATCAGAATCTGTAAATACTTTAAAAAAATTAAAAAATAATTTAATATTAGGAGATAATACTGATGGAATAGGATTAATATCAGATTTAAAATCATATAATTTTACATATAATAATAAAAATCTTTTATTATTAGGAGCTGGAGGGGCATCTAAGGGAGTAATACCAGATTTATTAAAAGATAAATTTAATATTTTTATTTTAAATAGAACTTTTAAAAATGCTCTTTTATTAGAAAAAAAATATAAAAAATTGGGTTTAATTAAAGCTATTTCTTATGATTTTATAAAAAAAAATTTTTTTGGAATTATTATTAATGCTACTTCTTTAAGTATTTTAAATAAAATACCGAATTTACCGAATTTTATTATTTCAAAGAACATTATTTGTTATGATATGTTTTATCAAAAAAAAGATACTATTTTTTTAAAATGGTGCAAAAATTTAGGAGCAAGGTATACTTTTGATGGTTTAGGTATGTTAATACATCAAGCTGCTCATTCTTTTTTTTTATGGCATGGAATTTTTCCTAATATTAAAAAAAATTTTTTATCTTTAAAAAAAAAAATTTTTTTATAAAAATAATTTTTATAATTATTTTTAACATTTATAATTTTTTATTTTTGATAAAAAAGCTTGACTCTTGAAAAGGATTATGTATTATTAATACTACATTAATAAATTTTAAATTTTTTAAAATTTTTAATTTTTTTTTAATTAATAAATAATTTTTTTTTATTTTTTTTAGTCCTCTTCGTCTAGCGGTCTAGGACACTGCCCTTTCACGGCAGCAACAGGGGTTCAATTCCCCTAGGGGACAAAACGTTTTACAAAAAAATAAAAAAAAGATTTGTTTTTTTTGAATAATATGTTATTATTTATTATTATTAATTTTTATAGATATTTTTTTTAAATTTTTATTTTAAAAATATTAAAATATTAAATATTAAAAAATTAATAAAAAAAAATATGTTCTTTAAAAATTTGGAATAAAGAAAAATAAAATTTTTTTTATTTTTTTTAAAAATAAAGACATCTGTGGGTTGTAAGGTTAAGTAAGTTAAGCGTATATGGTGGATGCCTTGGCAATCAGAGACTATGAAGGACGTGCAAATCTGCGAAAATCGTCGGTAAGCTGATATGAAGCGTTATTAACCGTCGGTATCCGAATGGGGAAACCCGGCATATTTTATATATGTCATTATTTATTGAATCAAATAAATAAATAAAGTAAACCAAGGGAACTGAAACATCTAAGTACCTTGAGGAAAAGAAATCAATTGAGATTCCCTAAGTAGTGGCGAGCGAAAAGGGATCAGCCCAGAGTAATATAAATAAAACAAATTTTAGTAGAATAATTTTGGAAAAAATTAGCGATACAAGGTGATAGCCCCGTATATAAAAAAGTTTGTTTTATTTACTCAAAAAGTAAAACGAGACACGAGAAATCTTGTTTGAAGATAGGGGGACCATCCTCTAAGGCTAAATACTCCTGATTGACCGATAGTGAACTAGTACCGTGAGGGAAAGGCGAAAAGAACCCCTGTTAGGGGAGTGAAATAGATCCTGAAACCGTATACGTACAAGCAGTAGGAGCTTTTTTTTTGTTATTTTAAAAAATAAAGTGACTGCGTACCTTTTGTATAATGGGTCAGCGACTTGTATTCTGTAGCAAGGTTAACCGTTTAAAGGGGAGCCGAAGGGAAACCGAGTCTTAAATAGGCGATTTTTTTTAGTTTCAGGATACAGACCCGAAACCCGGTGATCTAGCCACGGACAGGTTGAAAGTTAGGTAAAACTAATTGGAGGACCGAACCGACTGATGTTGAAAAATCAGCGGATGATCTATGGCTAGGGGTGAAAGACCAATCAAACCGGGAGATAGCTGGTTCTCCCCGAAAGCTATTTAGGTAGCGCCTCGTGAAATTCATCTTCGGGGGTAGAGCACTGTTTCGGTTAGGGGGTCATACTGGCTTACCAATCCGATGCAAACTCCGAATACCGTAGAATGTTATCACGGGAGACACACAGCGGGTGCTAACGTTCGTTGTGGAAAGGGAAACAACCCAGATCACCAGCTAAGGTCCCAAAATTATAGTTAAGTGGGAAACGATGTGAGAAGGCATAAACAGCCAGGATGTTGGCTTAGAAGCAGCCATCATTTAAAGAAAGCGTAATAGCTCACTGGTTAAGTCGGCTTGCGCGGAAGATATAACGGGGCTAAACTATATACCGAAGCTGTGACAATAAAATTTTTATTTTAATTATTTTATTGGGTAGGGGAGCGTTCTGTAAACCATAGAAGATATATTGTGAAATATATTGGAGGAATCAGAAGTGCGAATGCTGACATGAGTAACGATAAAGCAAGTGAAAAACTTGCTCGCTGAAAAACTAAGGTTTCCTGTCCAACGTTAATCGAGGCAGGGTTAGCCGATACCTAAGGCGAGGCTGAAAAGCGTAGTCGATGGACAACAGGTTAATATTCCTGTGCTTAATTTTACTGCGAAGGGATGACGAAAGAGGTTAAATTATCTAGGCGACGGTTGTCCTAGTTTAAACGTTTAGATGTTAATATTTAGGAAAATCCGAATATTATTTAAATTAAGGCGTGAATACGAGTTATTAAGGTAACGAAGTAATTGATACCATATTTCCAAGAAAAGTCTCTAAGCTTCAAGTAAAATTAAATCGTACCACAAACCGACACAGGTAGTTAGGTAGAGCATACTAAAGCGCTTGAGAGAACCCAGATGAAGGAACTAGGCAAAATGGTGCCGTAACTTCGGGAGAAGGCACGCTAACTCGTAAGTAAAAAGATTTACTCTTGGAGCTGAAGTTAGTCGAAGATACCAGCTAGCTGCAACTGTTTATTAAAAACACAGCACTGTGCAAACATGAAAGTGGAAGTATACGGTGTGACGCCTGCCCGGTGCCGGAAGGTTAATCTGAGAGGTTAAAATTTTTTTTAAAATTTGAAGCTTTTACGTGAAGCCCCGGTAAACGGCGGCCGTAACTATAACGGTCCTAAGGTAGCGAAATTCCTTGTCGGGTAAGTTCCGACCTGCACGAATGGCGTAATGATGGCTAGGCTGTCTCCATCTGGGACTCAGTGAAATTGAAATTGCTGTGAAGATGCAGTGTACCCGCGGCAAGACGGAAAGACCCCGTGAACCTTTACTATAACTTGACATTGATTATTGGAGCTTAATGTGTAGGATAGGTGGGAAACTATGAAGTTAAATCGCAAGTTTTAATGGAGTTGCCCTTGAAATACCACCCTTTAAATTTTAATAATCTAACCTAATACCTGAAACAGGTATAGAGACATTGTCTGGTGGGTAGTTTGACTGGGGCGGTCTCCTCCCAAAGAGTAACGGAGGAGTACAAAGATTGGCTAATTACGGTTGGAAATCGTGAGGTTAGTGCAAAGGCATAAGCCAGTTTAACTGAGAGCATGATAATGCAATCAGATGCGAAAGCAGGTCTTAGTGATCCGGTGGTTCTGAATGGAATGGCCATCGCTCAACAGATAAAAGGTACTCCGGGGATAACAGGCTAATACCGCCCAAGAGTTCATATCGACGGCGGTGTTTGGCACCTCGATGTCGGCTCATCACATCCTGGGGCTGAAGCAGGTCCCAAGGGTATGGCTGTTCGCCATTTAAAGTGGTACGCGAGCTGGGTTTAGAACGTCGTGAGACAGTTCGGTCCCTATCTGTCGTGGGCGTTGGAAGATTGAAGGGATCTGTTTCTAGTACGAGAGGACCGAAATGGACGCATCACTGGTGTTCGGGTTGTCATGCCAATGGCATTGCCCGGTAGCTAAATGCGGAAAAGATAAGTGCTGAAAGCATATAAGCACGAAACTTACCCTAAGATTAATCTTCCCTGAAATTTTTAACAAAATTTACTGAAGGGACGTTGAAGACTACGACGTTGATAGGCTGAATGTGTAAGCACAGTAATGTGTTAAGCTAATCAGTACTAATTTCCCAAGAGACTTAACCTTACAACACCAGAGATGTTTTTTTTAAAAAAAATTTTTAAATTATAATAAAAAAAATATTTTTTCTTTTTCCAAATTTTTTTAAAAAAATTTATTTTTTATCTTTAAAAATATATTTAAAATTATATATTATAATAATTAAATATATTTTTAAAAAACCTGGTAAATATAGTGTAATGGTACCACCTGAATCCATTCCGAACTCAGAAGTGAAACATTATAACGCCAATGGTAGTTCGGGGTCTCCCTGAGTGAGAGTAGGTAATTACCAGGTTTTAAATTTAATAAAAAATCAATTTAAAAAAATAAAAAAATAATAATTTTTAAAATTTATTTCTTTAAAACATGTAACCTTCCTTTTTATTATTTTCCTTAAATATATAATTTTCCTTAAATATATATAAAAAAAAATTTTTAATATTTTATGAACAATTTAAAATTGTAAAATAATTTTTATTGCAATTTTGTAATTAATGTTTTATATTAAAATAAAAAAAGTATTATAATAATAAAATAATTTAATAAATTTTTAATAAAAATTATTGTTTTATTATTTTTTTAATTTTTATAAAATATTAAAAATATAAAAATTTTTTTATATTTTATATTTTATATAAAAAAACAATTTGAATTTTATTTAAAACTAATTTTTTTAAATAATTTAAAAATTTTAGTTTATATTTTTATGCAAAGGTAATAAAAGATGTCCAAGATTAAAGGTAATGTTAAGTGGTTTAATGAATCAAAAGGATTTGGATTTATTACTCCTGAAGATGGTAGTAAAGATGTATTTGTTCATTTCTCAGCAATTCAAAGCAATGGCTTTAAAACTTTATCAGAAGGTCAAAGTGTAGAATTTGAAATTACTGAAGGAGCAAAAGGACCATCTGCTGCTAACGTTATCAGTTTATAAATAAAAAGTTTTTTATAAAATAAAAATTTTTAATATTTAAAGTTATTAAAAAATTTCAAAATTAAACTGTTCAGTGCAACTGAAGTAAATAACTTTAGTTGCACTGAAAAAAATTTTTTATAATACGATTTTAACATTATAAATTTTTTTAAAATTTTTATAAAAATATATAATATTTTTAAATTTTTTTATATATATTGTTACAGAAAAAGAAATATATTTATTTTTATAACTATTTTTTTTTTTAATATTAAATTTTTTAATTTTTTTTTTTTTTATTAATTTTAAAATTTTTTTTTTAATATTATTTTTATTATATCCAATTATTTTAAAATTAAAATAACATGGAACTTTTATTAATTTTTTTAATTTATTAAACATTTTTATATTTTAAATTTTTAAATATTTTAAAAGAATTAACATAAATTTTTATTTTTATAAATCTTCGAATAAAAGAATTTTAATATGTTAAAAATTTTTAATACTTTAACTAAAAAAAAAGAAATTTTTAAAACAATTTATAAAAAAAAAATATTTATGTATGTGTGTGGTGTGACAGTTTATGATAGTTGTCATATTGGTCATGCAAGAACATTCTTATTTTTTGATATGATTGTAAGATATTTTAAAATTTTAGGTTATTCTGTAAAATATGCAAGAAATATTACAGATATAGATGATAAAATTATCAAAAAATCTTTATTAAATAATCAAAATTGGAAAGATTTTGTGAATTTAATGATTACTAAAATGAATCAAGATTTCAAAAAATTGGATTTAATGTCTCCAACTTTTGAGCCTAGAGTTACAAAATTTATTAAAGAAATTATATATTTTATAAAAAAATTAATTAAATTAGGTTTTGCTTATATACATAAAAATGGAGACGTACTTTTTTCAATTAAAAATTATAAAAAATATGGAGAATTGTCTAATTTATCAGTATTGCATTCAAATAAAAAAATAAAAAAAAAAAATATATTATTTTTAAAAAAAGATTTTGTATTATGGAAAATAAATAATAAATATAAAAAACCTTTTTGGGCATCTCCTTGGGGAAATGGAAGGCCTGGTTGGCATATAGAATGCTCGGCTATAAATCATAAAATATTTAAATCAAAGCTTGATATTCATGGAGGTGGAAATGATTTAATATTTCCTCATCATGAAAATGAAAGAGCACAATCAGAATCTTTATGTTTAAAAAATAAAAAATATTCTAATTATTGGATACATACAGGCATGATTATTGTTAATAAAAATAAAATGTCTAAATCTTTAAATAATAGTTTATATATTTCTGATTTATTAAAAAAATATCATCCTGAAGTTATAAAATATTATTTTTTATCTACAAATTATAAACATCCAATTTTTTTTAGTTTTAAAAATTTAAAAAATTCTGAATTAAAATTAAAAAAATTGTATTTATCTCTTTTATTTTTAGATTTAAAATTTAAAGATAATATTTTAAAGAAAGATTTATTAATACAAAAATCTAAATATTTTAAATTATTTTATAAATTTATGAATAATGATTTTGACACTTATAATTGTCTATTAATTTTAATGAATTTGTCTAAAAAAATTAATATTTTAAGAAGTTTTTCTAAAATAAATAAATCTAAAATTAAAAAATATTCTTTTATACTTTTAAGATTAGGAAAAATTTTAGGATTTTTTACGTGTTCACCTAAAAAATTTTTAAAATGTAATTTAAAAAAATTTTATAGTACAAAAAAAATTTTGTTAATTAAAAATTTAGTGTATAAAAGAAATATTTTTAGAAAATTAAAAATGTGGAAAAAATCAGACAAAATAAGAAAAAATTTATTAAATTTAGGAATAAAAATTGAAGATCATTTACATAAAACTATAATTATGAAAAAATAATATTATTTATTTTTGTTGAACTTTATATAAAATTAATTATAAAATAATTTATTTTTATTATATATTTTTTATACAAGAGTTTAAAGTATTTTTCAATAAAAATGTTATAGTCATTGGTCCTACTCCACCAGGAACTGGTGTAATATAAGAAGATTTTGATTGGACAGATTTAAAATTTACATCTCCTATAATTTTATTTTTTATAAAATTTATTCCTACATCTATAATAATTACTCCTTTTCTAAGATATTTTTTATTTAAAAAATTTGGTTTTCCAATAGCAATAATAATTACTTGAGCAATTTTAAGATATGATTTTAAATTTTTTGTAAATTTGTTTGTTATAGTTACAGTATATCCATATGATAACAATTTTAATGCCATTGGTTTTCCAATTAAGTTAGAGTTACCTATAATTAAAATATTTAATTTTTTTAAGTTAATTTTATATTTTTTTAATAAATGCATTATTCCTAAAACTGTACATGATTCAAAATATTTTTTTTTTTGAAAAAATAATTTTTTATAATTGTAATTTAAACCATCTACATCTTTTTTAAAAGATATTTTTTTAATTAATTTGATTAAATTTAAATTTTTTGGAATTGGTAATTGTAACAAAATTCCATGAATTTTTGGATTTTTATTTAATTTTTTTAAAATTTTTAAAATTTTTAATTCTAAAATGTTTTCTTTTAAATAAAAAATTTTTAGTTTAAACCCTACTTTTTTACATGCTATTATTTTATTTTTTACATAAATTTTAGAAGCACAATCGTTTCCAATTAAAATAATTGCTAATCCAGGTATTGATAATTTTTTTATTTTTCTTTTTAATACAATTTTTTTAATTTTTTTTTGCATTTTTTGTGCTATTTTTTTTCCATTCATTATTTTAAATTTCATAATAATCCTTTTTTAAACTTTATACAATTTATTTTTTAATGTATTAATAAATAAACTAGTATTTTGAAAAAAATTAAATTATAATAATTTTAATAATTAAAAATTAATTAATATTAATTTTTAAGTTAATGCACTTTTAGCTCAGTTGGATAGAGCAACGGCCTTCTAAGCCGTGGGTCACAGGTTCGAATCCTGTAAAGTGCAAAAAAAAAATTAATTTTTTTATATTTTAAAAATTTTAAAGAATAAAAATAATTTTTTATAAAATTTAAAATTTAATAATTTTTTTTTCTAAAAATTTTTTTATTTTTTTCTTAATTAGTTTAATTTTTTTTTCTGAATTAATTGTAAATAAAATTATTTTTTTTTTTTTTTGTTTTTTTTTAAAAAATAAAATTAAAGGTTTATTAATTTTTTTATATTCTATAATTCTTTTTTTTAAAATATTAATTTTATCATCTTTTCGAACAATTAAAGATTCTCCTGTAATATCATCACAATTTTTTTTTATTGGAGGATTAAACACATCATGATAAATTCTTCCTGATTTTAAATGTATTTTTCTTCCTATAGCTCTATTTAAAATAGTTTTTGTATTTGCTTTTAGTTGAATTACATAGTTAATTTTTATTTTTTCTAATTTCATCATTTTTGCTTGATCCAAATTTCTAGGAAAACCATCTAATAAATATCCATTTTTACAATCTTTTTTTTTTATTCTTTTTTTTATTAAAGAAATTACGATTTTATTTTTTACTAATTTTCCGTTATTGATTCTTTTTTTTACATATTTTCCAATTTTTTTATCTTTTTTTATAATATTTCTAAGCATATTTCCTATAGATATTTGAGGAATTTTATATTGTTTAGAAATATATTGAGCTTGAGTTCCTTTCCCTGAATTTGGAGGTCCGATTATAATTATTTTCATATTATTTTTATTTATATTTATGTCAAATAGTTGTAAGTGTTAAGAAAATATTTTAAATTTTTTAATTATAAAATTTTTAAAATATTTAATAAATATATTAAATTATACATATATTTTTTTAAATTTTTTTTAAAAACAATAATTATAATGGAAAATTCATTCCAGGAGGAATTGGAATTTTATCAGATAGAAGAGACATTTTTTTTTTCTTTTCTTCAGATATTTTTCTAATAGCATCATTAAAAGCAGCTATTATTAAATCTTCAATAATTTCTTGATCGTTTTCTTTAAATAATTTTTTATTTAATTGTATATTTTTACAATTATTTTTTCCATTTAAAGTAATTTTAACTAAACCTGCCCCTGATTCTCCAATCACTTCTATTTTAGAAATTTTTTTTTGAATTTTAGAAATTTTTTTTTGCATTTTTTGAGCTTGATTCATTAAATTAGTTATATTATTTTGATTAATCATAATTTTTTTTCTTAAGTAAAATATGTTATACAAAAATTTTTTAACATTATATTTTTTTAAATTTTTTTAAATATATTGTTAATAATTTTTAAATTATAGTGTGTTTTTATTTGAAATGTATATAAAATAGTAATTTCTAATCCAATTTTTTTAGAAGGAGAATATATAATATTTTTTCTTCCTTTTAAAAAGTTAATATAATATTTTTTAATATCTTTATAGTCAATATTTTTAGAAATTTTTTTTAAAATTATATTTTGATTTTTATTATAAAAATTATTTTTTAATTTACATGAGATAGATTTTAATAAATATAAATGATAAAATAATTTCATAATTTCTATTAATATTTTTTCTGGATCTATTCCTAAAAAATAAAATTTATTAATTAAGTTAATACATTTTTTAGAATTTTTTTTTAATAAATTTTTAAATAATAGAAAAATTTTTTTATTTTCTAATACCCCCAACATTTTTTGAATGTTTTTTAGTGTTATATTTTCTTTGCATAAATCTATAGATTGTTCAGTGATACTAATTGCATCTCTTACGCTTCCAGAAGAAAATTCTGAAATTAAATCTAATGAATTATTTTCAAATTTTATTTTTTCTTTTTTTAGAATGTATGAAAGTCTATTTTTTATATTTTTTTCAGATAATTCTAATAATTTAAATACCATACATCTACTAATAATTGTTTCAGGTATTTTTTGTATTTCTGTAGTGGCTAATATAAATTTTACATATTTTGGTGGTTCTTCCAGAGTTTTTAATAAAGCATTAAAACTATGTTTAGATAACATATGTATTTCATCTATTAAATATATTTTAAATCTTTCTTTCATTGGAAAATATTTTACATTTTCTAATATTTCTCTTATATCTTCTACTTTATTTTTTGATGCTGCATCAATTTCTATTAAGTCTGGACTAGAATTTTTAGATATTTCTTTACATGAAGAACAAACATGACAGGGTTGATATGTAATTTTTTTTTTACAATTTAAACATTTTGCTAAAATTCTTGCAATAGTAGTTTTTCCAATACCTCTTGTTCCATGAAATAACCATACTTGATGTATTCTGTTTAAAATTAAACTATTAGAAATAGCTTGAATAATATATTTTTGACCAATAATTTCTTTAAAATCTTTAGGTCTCCATTTATTAGAAAAATTTTTATAATTCATATTTTAATATTTTTTATTAAATTAATTTGTTATGTTAACACATTTATATTCATATAGCATTTTATTTTATTTTTTAAAAATTTTTAAATTTATAAAATTACATTAAATAATTTTAATAATTTCTTGTATTTTTTTTTTTTATATAATATTATATAAATTGTTCCAGTATATTTAAAAGCTGTAATTTTGAAATACTAAAGTCAGGTCCGGAAGGAAGCAACTTTATTCAAAATAATACAGGCATTTAAATATGCTGTGAACTAAAAATTTTTTTAAAAAACTAAAAAATTTTTAATTCTTAATTATTTTGAGCATTATACATTTTATAATATTTTGATTTTAATTTCATTAAGTTTTTATGAGTTCCCCTTTCAGCAATTATTCCATTTTCTAAAAAAAATATTTCATCAGAATTTACAATTGTTGATAATCTATGCGCAATAATTATTAATGTTGTTTTTTTTTTTAATTTTAATAAAGTTTTTTGAATAATTTTTTCAGTTTCAGAGTCAATGTTAGATGTAGCTTCATCTAATATTAATATTTTTGGTTTTAAAATTAACGCTCTTGCTATTGAAATTAATTGTTTTTGTCCGGAAGATAAATTATTTCCAGATTCTCCTAAATTTGTATAAATTCCTTTTTTCATATTTTTTATAAAATTTTTAAATTCTTTTAGATTAATGCATTTTAATATTTTTTTTTGTGAAAATTTCCTACCTAAATCAATATTTTCTAAAATTGTTCCTGAAAGAATTGTTGGTTCTTGCTGAACTAAAGATATTAATTTTCTAAATTTTTTTTTCGAAAATTTTGATATTTTATATGGACCTATTTTAATACTTCCTTTTGTAGGCTCATAATATCTCATTAATAAACTTACTAATGTACTTTTCCCACTCCCAGTATGTCCTACAAAAGAAACAAAACTATTTTTTTTTATTTTAATGTTAATATTTTTTAAAATATTTTTTTTTGTGTTTTTATATTTAAAGTTTAAATTTTTTATTTTTATTTCACTATTTTTGATATTTTTTTTTATATTTCCATATTTTTGTTTTTCTTTGTCTAATATTTTAAATATTCTTTCTCCAGCTACAATTGCTTTTTGTAATAAAGGTTGTTGACTAGCAACTGATATTAATGGTTCATTTAATCTATTAATATAGCTAATAAAAGCATATAAAATTCCTGGTTGAAAAATTTTTACATAATGTGTAGTACATAAAACTATAAGTTGGCAAAGTACTAAAGAAGATAATAAACTTAATAAAGGGCGTAATAAATATCCTTCTAATTTCATAGATTTTATTTTTTCATCGTAATAAGAAGTACATACTTTTTTTATTCTATTTGAATATTTTTTTTGTTGTCTAAATTGTTGAATGACTAAAAACCCATTTATTATTTCATTAAATTCATGATATGTTTTTGAAATATAATGTCTTATTTTTTTTATAATAGGAACACTATATTTTTTATATACAAAAATAACTATAGTTACTACAGGTAACAATAATATAGAAGCTAATGCCATATGCCATTCTAATGAAAACATTGCAATTAATACAGTACTCACTAAGACAAAACTATTAACTAAGGAACTAAAAACAGAATCATATAAATCTCTAACAGATTCTGTGTCGTTTATAATCTTAGATGATATTTTTCCAGCAGATTTGTTATCAAAAACATTCATTGGTAATTCTAATGTAGACTTCATTAATTTTCGTCTAAGTTTTTGAGTTATTTTAATAGAAACTGTATTAAAAGTTATATTTTGTAAATAGTATAATGTAACTGCAGAAAATTGTAGAAATATAAACAATATTATATATATAAT
This sequence comes from Buchnera aphidicola (Drepanosiphum platanoidis), assembly GCF_964020165.1. Lineage (NCBI taxonomy): Bacteria > Pseudomonadati > Pseudomonadota > Gammaproteobacteria > Enterobacterales > Erwiniaceae > Buchnera > Buchnera aphidicola. Next base: position 180,824 of record NZ_OZ026537.1, on the reverse strand, counting down.
AATAAGAAACAAGGAAAAATAATGTTTTTCTAATACATTTTTTATGAAATTACTAATTAATATAGGAGATAGAACTTCTGCTAAAGCGGCAGTAAGTAATAAACTTACTCCTAACAAAAGAGATTTTTTATAATATAATCCATGATAAATCAATCTGTTAATAATTAACCAGTAATTCATAGAAGATTTCATTTAAATTTCCTGTATTTTTAATTTTTTTATAATTTACCTAAAATTTTGATATTTGTAAGTATTATTATACCAATTTTTTTTTTTCATTAGTTCTTTGTGTGTGCCTTTATCTTCAATTTTTCCATTTTTTAAAATAATAATTTTATTTGAATCACTAATAGAAGATAATTTATGTGAACAAATTATTAATGTAATTTTATATTTTTTTCTTAAAAAATTTAAATTTTTAAGTATAGATTTTTCTGTATTAGCATCTAGAGCAGATAAGGAATCATCAAGAATTAATATTTTTGATTGAGAAATTAAGGCTCTAGCAATAGATATTCTTTGTTTTTGCCCTCCTGAAAGTAAAATTCCATGTTCTCCAATTTTAGTATTGTATGAAGACGGAAATTTTATAATTTCTTCATGAATTTTTGCTAACTTTGAAAATTTTATTACTTCTTTTAAGCAAGTTTTTTTTTTTCCTAAAGAAATATTATTGTAAATAGTATCTGAAAATAAAAAAGATTTTTGATTCACTACAGAAATTTTTTTTTTCCAATATTTTTGTGATATTTCTTTAAATGTTTTTCCTTTATAAAAAATCTCTCCGTAACAAACATCTAAATTTTTCTGTATTAAAGATAAAAGAGTGCTTTTACCTGAACCAGTGGGTCCACAAATTCCTATTTTTTGTTTAAGAGGTATTTTAAAAAATATATTTTTTAATATTACATTAGTTTTTTTTAAATATGAAAACTTTTTAATTTTAATATTAATGTTATTATTTTTAGAATAAAATTTTTTAATTTTTGAGTTTTTTTTTATTTTTATATGTTTTTTATTTTTATATTTTGAATTCATAACTTTTTGTATTCTTTTCCAAGCTGCGGTACCTCTTTCAACAATATTAAACATCCAAGCTAAGGCTAACATAGGCCATACCATTAAACTTAAATACATAATAAAGCTAGTAAGTTTTCCTAATGTAATAATTTGATTCCATACTAAATATCCTCCACCTGAAATTGCTAAAAAGTTAGAAACTGCTATAGAAGAATATATTACAGGGTCAAATTTTGAATCTATTTTAGTGACTTCTATATTCGATTTGCTAGAAAGTTTTGCTACTTCAAAGAATTTATTTAATTGTTTATTTTCTAAGCCAAATGTTTTAATCATTTTTATATTATTTATAATATCTTGTGTTTTATTGTTTAATAATGATAAAACTCTTTGAGATTCATAAAATGTTTGATGTAAAAATTTTCCATATTTTTTAATAATAATTACCATAAAAGGCATAGGAATCATAGAAAAAAATGTTAATTTCCATCCTACTTCTTGGCACATTGCAATTGTCGTGAAAATACTCATTACAAAAGAGTCAATTAAAGTTAAAACACCCTCTCCAGCAGCAAATACTATTCTTTCAATATCATTATTTACTCTTGTAATTAAATCGCCGGTTTTATTTTTAATATAAAAATTTAAATTTTTTTTAATAATAGCTTTATAAAATTGTACTCTTAAATAAACTGAAAGTTTGTATGAAGCTGAAAATAATAAATATCTCCATCCACATCTTAAGAAATAAATAAATATAGCAGTGGTAATAATAACAATAATCCAAGGTAAAACAAATTTTATATCTACTCGATCCTTCATTATAAAATCAACTAATACACCTACTATTTTTGGGGGTAATAGTTGAAATATAGAGACCATGATTAATAATATTAATGTTCCTAAATAATTTTTCCATTTTTTAATTAAGTGCCATTTTAAATAATTAAATAGTTGCACATAACAACCTTAAAAATAAATTTAAATATTTTTATTTAATGTAACAATATTTTTAAATATTGTATAAAATTGAGAATTTAATGTTTTTATATAATTATAATATATTTAATATATTACAATTTTTTTATTTTTTTAATAATTATATATTACATGTTTTTATAATTAAAATTTTATTTTTTAAAGTTAAATAATTTTTATATTTTAATAAATAATTTTATTTTTTCAATGTTATAAATATAAAAATTACATAGTTTTTTTAATAAGAATATAACTTTATATTTAGAATATAATATAAATTTATTATTTTTTAAAAAAAATATTTTCATATATTTTTTTTTTTTTTAATTATAAAACATTATTGATATTTGTTATCAATAACGGAAATTATAAGAATTTATTTGATTAGAATATAAAAAATAAAATTTAAAAATTCAATATTTTTAAATAAAATATTTTTAAATTTTATTTTTTTTTAGAGCTAAAATTAATATTAAAATTTTTATTTTTTAAAATTATATTTTTTATTATTTAATTTATTTACAGCGTTTTTTAATTTTTTTTTATGAATACTTTTAATAATTTTTTTAAAATAATTTTTAAATTTAATATTATTTTTTTTATTTTTAAATAAATTAAATTTTTTTAATATTTTATTATAAATAATTTCACACACATAAATAATATTAATTAAATATATAATGTTATAAAATTTTATTTATAGTTTTATTTTTAAATTTTTAAATAATTTTCAGAATTAATTTTATAGATATATATAAATTTTTAATTTTTAAAATTTTTTTTAATTTTTAAAATTTTTTTTTAATTGAATAAAATTTGTTTTATTAATATGTGTAATTTTTTTTTTAGGATATAATATTAAATATTTTTTTAATTTTTATTAATTTTTTTGAGATTATTTTTTTCAATAAAATTTTAATTCTTTATTTTTATATAAGTTTTTTATTAATTTTTTTTTATATATATTAATTTTATTTTTGTTTAAAATGATTTTTATTTTATTTTTTTAAAATTTATTAAAATATATTTTATTGTATATATTTATTTTAATAAAAACATATTTAACTGATTTATGTGTACTTATAATTTAAAATTTTTTTAGAATATATTTTTTTTATTTATTAATTTGTTTGAATTAAATCAAAATTTATTTTTTTATTTATTAAAAATTTTAATTTTTTTTATTTTTTTAAATTTTTATAAAATATTTTTTTATAAATATTTTTTAAGAATGTTCAATATAAATATAAAACAAAAAAATTTTTATTATTGTAAAAATTATTATAAAGTATAAAAAATAATTTTATCTGTAAATAAATTTTTTTATTTTTTAAATTTTACTTTTTAAATATTATATTTTAAAATTCTTAAGTAATTATAAATTAAAAATATTCATATTATAAAAAAATAATTATAATTTTTTAAATTTCTAATAATTTTTATTTTTAATATTTTATAGTTATTTTTATATTATAAAGTATTTTTTAAAATTTTTTTATTAAAATTTATAGATTTTAAAATTTTTTAAAATATTAATAATATAAATAAATATTTACATTTTTATACATTTTAGTTATTATTTTTTTTTAATATTTTAGTTGAAAAATAAAAATATTAATTATTAATTTAATTAATATTCTATTTATTTTTAAATAATATTTGAATTAATAATTAATAATAAAATAATTTGTTTAAAAAAAAAAGTAATAATATTAAAATTAATAAAAATATTTTAATATTTGTAAATTTATTATTTTTTTTTATAGATCTTTTTTAATGATAATTTTAATGCATCATCTAAATTTTTTATAGGATGTATAATTAATTTTTTAGTAATATTTTTTGGAATTTCTAAAAGTTCTTTTTTATTTTTAAAGGGTATCAAAACTTCTTTTATACCACTTCTTCTTGCTGCTAAAAGTTTTTCTTTTAATCCTCCAATTTGTAAAATTTTACCACATAAAGTAATTTCACCTGTCATCGCAATTTTAGATTTTACTGGTATTTTAGTTAATGAAGAAATTATTGAGATGCAAACTGAAATACCTGCACTTGGACCGTCTTTTGGTGTTGCTCCTTCAGGAACATGAATATGTATATCATTATTTTTATAAAAATCTTTCGGTATTTTTAAAATTTTTGCTTTAGATCTAATTAATGTTATAGCAGCTAAAATTGATTCTTTCATTATTTTCCCAAGATATCCAGTATTTTTAAGTTCTCCTGTTCCTTTTATACATATTGACTCTATTGTTAATAAATCTCCTCCTGTTCCAGTCCATGCTAATCCATTTACTTGTCCAATATAATTTTTATCGTCTTTTTCATTATAATAATATTTTGAAATTCCTAAATATTTTTTTAAATTTTTAGTATTTACACTTATTTTTTTTATTTTTTTTTTAATAGATAAAATTTTAACTACTTTTCTGCATATTTTAGAAATTTCTTTTTCTAAAGATCTGACTCCAGATTCTTTAGTATAATTATTTATTATTTTCATTATTGATTTTTTTGAAATTTTTAATTCATATTTTTTTAATGCATTTTCTTTTATTTTTTTTGGTATTAAATAATTTTGAGAAATTTTTAATTTTTCTTCTTCTGTGTATCCGTTTAGTTCAATAATTTCCATTCTATCTAGTAATGGAATAGGAATATTGTTAGAATTTGCTGTTGCAATAAACATAATATCAGAAAGATCGTAATCTATTTCTAAATAATGATCATTAAAAGAATAATTTTGTTCAGGATCTAAGACTTCTAATAATGCAGAAGATGCATTAGATCCAATTTCATAAGACATTTTATCAATTTCATCAAGTAAAATTAATGGATTTTTTACTTTAGATTTTATAATTTTTTGCATTAATGTTCCTGGCATTGAACCAATATATGTTCTTCTATGACCTCTAATTTCAGATTCGTCTTTAATTCCACCTAATGAAAATTTAATATATTTTCGGCCAGTAGCTTTAGCTATTGATTTTCCTAAAGAAGTTTTTCCTACTCCTGGGGGTCCAATTAAACAAAGGATTGGGCCTTTAATTGTTTTTTTTGATCTATTTTGGACCGATAAATATTCTAAAATTCTTTCTTTAATATCATTAATTCCATAATGATCATAATTCAATATTTTTTTTGCTTTTAAAATATTTTTTTCAATTTTACTTTTTTTATTCCAAGGAACTTTTATCATCCATTCAATATAGTTTTTAATAACATAATATTCTGAAGATTGAGAATTTATAATTTTTAATTTTTCAATTTCTAATTGAATTTTTTTTTTTATATTTTTAGGAGCTTGCAATGATTTTATTTTATTATTTTTAATAAATTTTTTTGAACTTTTTTTTTTTATTTTATTTAATTCTTTTTTTAGTTCTTTAATTTGTTCATTTAAATAATATTCTTTTTGGCTATTTTCAATTTTATTTTTAATTTTTTTTCTAATATTTTTTTCTATTTTTAATAATTTAATTTCTGATTCAATTTGAATCATTAATTTTTTGATTCTTTTAATAATATTTTTATTTTTGAGTATAAATTTTTTATATTTTATTTTTAAAGGCATATGTATAGTTATTGTATCAACAATTTTTTCATGATTTTTAATATTTTTAACAGAAGATAAAATTTCTACAGGAATTTTTTTATTATAAGAAATATAAGTTTGAAATTGTGAAATTAAAGTCCGAATTAATATTTTTTGTTTTTTATTTTTTTCATTTGATTTAGTTTTAATTAATTTAATTTTTCCAAATAAATATTTATTATTTTTTTTTATAGATATTAAAGATGCTCTTTGCAATCCTTCTATAAGAATTTTAAGAGTTCCATCAGGAAGTTTTAACATTTGTAATATGTTTGAAAAAGTTCCTACAGAAAAATATTTTTTTTTTTTTTTAATAGAAGATATTTTTTCAGTAACTAAAAAAATTTTTTTATTTTTTTTCATAGATGATTTAACACATTTTATTGATTTTTTTTTTCCAATAAATAATGGCATAATCATATTAGGATAAATTATAATCTCTTTTAATGGTAAAATTGGAATTTTTATTTTTTTAGAATTTTTTATTTTCATGTAATCTTCTCTTTTTAATTTTTTTAAAAAATATTTAAATATATTAAAATATTTTTTAAACACGAAAAAATTTTTAATTGTTCTATTTTTTAATATTTATTTTTAAATTTTAAAATTGGATTTTTTTTTCTGTTTACAACATCTTTATTAATATATATTTTTTCTACATTTCTCATTGATGGAAGTTTGTACATGATATTTAATAAAATTTTTTCTAAAATTGATCTTAATCCTCTTGCTCCAGATTTTTTTTTTAAAGCTTTTTCTGCAATTTTTTTTATAGATTTTTTATCAAATTTTAATTTAACTCCTTCTAATTTAAATAAAGTCTTATATTGTTTAATTAGAGCATTTTTAGGTTTACATAAAACTTTTATTAATGCTTTTTTATTTAAATTTTTTAAAGTAGAAATAATTGGAAGTCTACCGATAAATTCTGGAATTAAACCGAATTTAATTAAATCTTCTGTTTCAATTTTTTTTAATAAATTTTTTTTAAATTTATTTTTTTTTTTATTTTCTTTAATTTCAGCTTGAAATCCAATAGAAGATTTTTTTTTTATTCTATCTATAATAATTTTTTTTAATCCTTTAAAAGTTCCACCACAAATAAATAAAATTTTAGAAGTATCTAGTTTTAAAAATTCTTGTTGTGGGTGTTTTCTTCCCCCTTTTAAAGGAACTGAAGCAATTGTTCCTTCTATTAATTTTAATAAAGATTGTTGTACTCCTTCTCCAGATACATCACGAGTAATAGATATATTATTAGATTTTTTTGCTATTTTATCGATTTCATCTATATAAACAATCCCATGTTGAGCTTGATCAATATTATAATTACATTTATGTAATAATTTTTGTAAAATGTTTTCTACATCTTCTCCTACATAACCAGATTCAGTTAATGTAGTAGCATCAGAAATTGAAAAAGGAACATTTAAAATTTTTGCTAAAGTTTCGGCTAATAAAGTTTTTCCGCTTCCAGTTGGACCAATTAATAAAATATTACTTTTTCCTAATTCTATTTTTTTTTTTATTTTTTTTTCAAAATAAATTTTTTTATAATGATTATAAACTGCAACAGATAAAATTTTTTTTGAATATTTTTGACTTATAATATAATTATCTAATTTTTTTTTAATTTTTGCGGGTATTATTAATTTTTTTGATTTATAAAAAATTATTTTTTTTTCTTTTTTATTTAAAATTTTATAGCATAGATCTACACATTCATCACAAATATGAGCGGAATTTCCAGCAATTATTTTTTTTACTTCAGATTGTTTTTTTTTACAAAAAGAACAATTTAAATAAGAATTTTTATTATACTTTTGAATCATTTATATATTTTACCTTAAATTTTTTTTGTTTAGATCTAAATTTAAACATTTTTGTTTTTATCGATTTTTTAATATTTTGTCTATAATTCCATATTCTAAAGCTTTTTTTGCAGATAGAAAATAATCTCGTTCTGTATCTTTATAAATTTCTTTGATTGTTTTTTTTGTATTTATAGAAATTATTTTATTAATTTTATTTTTTATTTTTAATATTTCTTTAGCATGTATTTCAATATCTGAGGCTTGTCCTTCATAACCTCCTAAAGGTTGATGAATCATTATTCTAGAGTTTGGTAAACTAAATCTTTTTCCTTTACTACCTGAAGATAATAATAAAGCCCCCATAGAGCATGCTTGACCAATACATAATGTATTTACTTTTGGTTTAATAAAGTTCATAGTATCATAAATAGCTAATCCTGAAGAGATTATCCCTCCTGGAGAATTAATATATAAAAATATATCTTTTTTACTATTTTGGGATTCTAAAAATAATAATTGAGCAATTATTATATTTGCTTTTTGATCTTCTATGGGTCCGATTAAAAAAATAATTCTTTCTTTTAATAATCTAGAATATATATCATATATTTTTTCTCCGTAAGAATTTTTTTCTGTAATCATTGGAACAATTTCTGAAGTATTTTTTATATTAAAATATTTTTTATTATTCAAAATTTTGACCTTTAATGTATTATTATTTTTATAGAATATTATACATATTAATTTTAATATTATATTTATTTTTATTATTTTCTAATGTTAATCATAAAAAAATTTTTTATATTATTCATTATTTTTTATTTTATTTTTAATATTTTGAAAAATTATTTTTAAATTTTTAAAGATTTAAAAACAATTTTTTATTTTATCATTTTTTTCTTTTATTATTATTAATTTTTATTAGTTGGTTTTGTGCAAAAAATTTTTATTTATTTTTTTATAAATTTGTCAGAAAAATAATAATTTTTTTAGTGTATTATTAAAGATTAACATATTTAAAATTTTAAATTTTATTTTAATTTTTGAGGTTAATTTATGAAAATTTTTAAAATAAAAAATTTTTTTTTTAAATGTTTTTTTTGTATATGGTTTTTTTTATATTATAATAATTTTGCTTATTCTCAAGGATTATTTAGTCCTAAAGGATTTTTTTCATATAGTCAAATTTCTTTATTTTATACAGCGTTTTTTACGATGTTAATATTAATTATTCCAGTTATTTTATTAGTTTTATTGTTTCTTTGGGTATATAAATATAACATTGTATTAAAAAAGTATTCTTTTCCAATTTTTAATCAAAAATATTCTCCAAATTGGAATCATTCTTACAAAATTGAATTTTTTTCTTGGGGTATTTCAATTATTATTATTTTTTTTTTAGCTATTTTATCTTGGAAAAAAACTCATGAATTAGATCCAAAAAAATATTATAGTTTTAAAAAAAGTCCAATTTTTATTAATGTAGTTTCTATAGATTGGAAGTGGATATTCATTTTCCCCAAAGAAAAAATAATTTCTGTAAATGAGTTATGTATCCCTATTAATACTCCTATTGTGTTTAATATCACATCTAATTCTTCAATGAATTCTTTTTTTATTCCTCAATTAGGTAGTCAAGTTTATGCTATGCCTGGAATGATTACAAAATTAAACTTAATTGCTAATTCTTCAGGAATTTTTAAAGGCATTTCTTCAAATTATAGTGGAAGTGGTTTTTCTAATATGAAGTTTAAAGTTTTTGTTACTTCTAGAAAAAAAAATTTTTTAAAATGGGTAAATAAAATAAGAAATTCAAAAAACTTTATTTTAAACGTTAATGATATTAAAAATATTTCTAAAAATAATAATGAAAAATATTTTTATTATTTTTCACGAAAATTATTTAATCAAATAGTTAAAAGTTCAAAATAATTTAAATAATTTTTTTATTTAAAAAATTTTATTTTTTTTATTTAAAAATTTTTTTAATATTTGTTAAACATTTTATATTTTATTTCTACATATATTTATTTTTTAAGGGTTATGAAAAATGTTTGGAAAATTAACTTGGAATGCTATTCCTTATAACGAACCAATTATAATGATAACTTTTTTATTTTTATTTATATTAGTTTCATTATCAACGTTTTTAATTTTTTATTTACAGAAATGGAAATATTTATGGAACAATTGGATTACAAGTGTAGATCATAAAAAAATTGGTGTAATGTATATTTTTTTAGCATTTGTTATGCTTTTTAGAGGTTTTGTAGATGCTATTATGATGAGAGCACAACAATTCTTATCATCTGCTGGAAAAACTGGTTTTTTGCCACCACATCATTATGATCAGATATTTACTGCTCATGGAGTAATAATGATTTTTTTTGTGGCTATGCCTTTAGTAATTGGTTTAATGAATATAGTAATTCCTTTACAAATTGGAGCTAGAGATGTTGCTTTTCCATTTTTAAATAATTTAAGCTTTTGGATGACAGTTAGTGGAGCTGTTTTAATAAATTTGTCATTATTTATAGGAGAATTTGCTTCTACTGGATGGTTAGCTTATCCTCCATTATCTGATATTACACATAGCCCAGGGGTAGGAGTAGATTATTGGATTTGGAGTTTACAAATTTCAGGTATTGGAACTACTTTAACAGCAATAAATTTTTTAGTAACAATATTAAAAATGCGAGCTTCAGGAATGTCTATGATGAAAATGCCAGTTTTTGTTTGGACAACTTTTTGCTCAAATTTATTAATTATTTCGGCTTTTCCAGTATTAACTTTGACTCTTTTATTACTTACATTAGATAGATATTTTAATTTTCATTTTTTTACATCTAATTTAGGTGGTAATGTAATGATGTATATTAATTTAATTTGGATTTGGGGCCATCCAGAAGTATACATATTAGCTCTTCCAGTTTTTGGTATTTTCTCTGAAATAGTAGCTACTTTTTCAAAAAAATCATTATTTGGTTATAAATCTTTAGTTTGGGCTACAGTTTCTATTACAGTATTATCTTTTATAGTGTGGTTGCATCATTTTTTTACAATGGGCGCTGGAGCTAATGTAAATGCATTTTTTGGTATTACTACCATGATAATTGCAGTTCCTACTGGAGTAAAAATTTTTAATTGGTTATTTACAATGTTTCAAGGTAGAATTTTTTTGCATTCTTGTATGTTATGGACAATAGGATTTTTAATTACTTTTTCAATTGGTGGAATGGCTGGTGTTTTATTATCATTACCTCCAGTAGATTTTGTTTTGCATAATAGTTTATTTTTAGTTGCTCATTTTCATAATGTAATTATTGGTGGTGTTGTTTTTGGTTGTTTTGCTGGAATTACATATTGGTTTCCAAAAGTTTTTGGTTTTGTTTTAAATGAATCTTGGGGTAAAAGAGCTTTTTGGTTTTGGATTACAGGTTTTTTATGTTCTTTTATTCCTCTTTATTTTTTGGGTTTTATGGGAATGACTAGAAGATTAAGCCAAAATATTGATTTAGAATATCATAATTTATTATCAATATCTTTTTTTGGTGTATTTTTAATTTTAACAGGAATAATTTGTCAAATTATACAATTTATAATTTCTTTTAAAGAAAGAAAAAATAATATTGATCATACAGGAGATCCTTGGGATGGAAGAACATTAGAATGGTCTATACCTTCTCCTGCTCCTATATATAATTTTTCTAATATTCCAGTAGTAGAGCATAGAGATGATTTTTGGTTTAAAAAAAAAAAATTGTTTAATAATAAAAAAACATTTTTTAAAGACATTTATATGCCTAAAAACGAATCTAATGGTTTTTTTATAGGATTTTTATCTTTAGTTTTAGGCTTTTCATCTGTTTGGCATATTTTATGGTTATTTTTATTATCTTTATTTTTTATTTTTTGTTTTATAATTATTAGAAGTTTTGTAAAAAAAAATAAATTGTTAATAAAAGTATCTATGATTAAAAAAATAGAAAATTTAAAAAAAAAATAATTGTTTTTATATAGAGTTAAAAAAATATGAATAAATTTAATTTTAGTGAAAATAATATTCCAAAAGAAAATAAAAGCATAATTTTTAAAAATTTTAGTAAAAATTCAGTGTTTGGTTTTTGGATTTATATGATGAGTGATTGTATAATTTTTGCTACTATGTTTGCAGTATATGAAGTAATGTTAAATAGCATATCTAATGATTTTGATAAAAAAAAATTTTTTCATTTATCTATTGTAGTTTTTGAGACTTTTTTTTTATTATTAAGTTCTTTATTTACTAGTATTTTAATAAATTTTTTGAATAAAAAAAATAAAAAAAAAATATTTTTTTATTTTTTTTTAATATTTTTATCAGGATTAACTTTTATTTTTTTAGAAATATTTGAATTTTTAAATTTAATAAAAGAAGGTTATGTTCCTCAAAAAGATGGTTTTTTATCTGCATTTTATAGTTTGTTATCATTACATGGAATTCATATAATTTTTGGTCTTTTATGGATTATTTTTTTATGTATACAAATTTTTTTATTTGATCTTATAAAAAGTGTTCGAACTCAAATATTTTGTTTTAGTATTTTTTGGCATTTTTTAGATATTATATGGATATTTTTATTTAGTTTTGTTTATTTAATAGGAGCAATATAATATTATGATAAAAAATTTTTTAAAAAAAATATTTATTTTTTTTAATTGTGAATATACTTCTTATAATATTGCTTTTTTTTTATCTTTAATCTTAACATTTATACCTTTTTTTTTAGTTATGATTAATGTCTTTAATAAAAAATTTTTATTTTTTTTTATATTTTTATTTTGTATATTACAAATTTTTGTTCATATAATATTTTTTTTACATATAAAAAATTTTGATAATACTCATTGGAATTTAACTTTTTTAATATTTACATTTTTAATTATTTTTATTATAGTTAGTGGTTCAATTTGGATTATGTGGAATTTAAATCATCATGAAAAATTTACTTAAAAAAAAAAAGTTTTTTTTATTTATTTATTAGAAATAATAAAATTAAGAATTATATTTGGAAACATTTTTTGTGAAGTTAGTAGTTTTTTCTTTTCTAAAAATTATAATCTTTATTTAAATAAATTATTTTTTTCATCTTTAGGGTTATCTTTAATAATTGCTTCAGCTTGTATTTTTAATAATATTTTAGATAGAAAACGTGACAGATTAATGTTAAGAACAAAAAATAGAGTGTTTGCAAAAAATTTGTTAAATATAAAATTTGCAATTTTTTTTGCATTTATATTATTTTTTTTAGGTATTTTTTATTTAATATTTTTTGTGAATTTAATTGTTTTATTTTTTTCATTATTAGGATTTTTTATTTATGTTTTTTTATATACATTTTTATTAAAAAAAAGATCTATATATTCTACTTTAATTGGTTCAATTTCAGGAGCTTTGCCGTCAGTTATTGGATGTTTTATTGTTAAACCCGTAAATTATTTATGTGCTCTAATTTTATTTTTTATGTTAATTTGTTGGCAACAAGTTCATTTTTATGCTATTTCTTTATTTTATTTTGAAGATTATAAAAATTCTAAAATGCCTATTTTTACTATAATACATCCTTTAAAAAAAACAATAAAACATATGTATTTTTATACTATATGTTTTATTGTTTTTTCAAGTTTTTTAACTTTTTTTAAATTTATAGGATTATTTTATTTTTATATATCTTTAATTTTAGGAGTATTTTGGTTATTTTTAATTTATAAATTAAACGAAATTAAACATTTAACTCAAAATTCTAAATATGTTTTTAAATTTTCTTTAATTTATATTTTTATTTTAAATCTTTTGATGATTTTTAATCATTTATAAGCATTTTTTTGGTTTTGGTAATCCAGCTATTTTACTAGCTTGTAATGCAGGACTTTTAGGAAATAATTTAAATAAATAAATGCTATCAATTTTTTTTTTAGAATTATAATTGATAGCTTTTAATAAAATTCTCATTGAAGGAGTTGTATGAAATTTAAAATAAAATTTTCTAAAAAATTTTATAATTTTCCAATGTTTTTTTTTTATTACAATTCCTTCTAATTTAGCAATTTTATAAGCATAAAATTTATTCCATTTTTTTATATTTTTTAGATAATTATTAGTTTTTTTTTTCATTTAAATTTTTTTATATTTTATCTTTTTTAAAGTTTAATTATTAATTATTATTGAAATAATATCATTATTTTTTAATTTTTTATTAGTGTTATTATTTTTTTTTATTAAATGAATTTTTTTTACTACTTTATTTAATACACCATTAATAAATTTATAACTATCTTTAGATCCGAATTTTTTTACTGATTCTATTCCTTCATTAATCACAACTTTATAAGGAATATCTTTTCTATGGAATAATTCATAAAATGACATTCTTAATACTGCTTTTTCAATTTCTCCTAACTGTTTAATATTTCTGAAAATAAAATTTTTTATTAAAAAGTCTATTTTTTTTATATTTTTAATTACTCCAATAAGAATGTTCTTAAAATATTTAGTATCAATTTTAAAAAATTTTTTTTTTTTTAAAAAATAGATTTTTATATCTTGAATTTTATTTTTTGAAATTTGCCAAGAATACAAAGCTTGAACAATATATTTTCTTGTTTTTCTTCTCGAGCTATTTATTTTTTTTTTCATAATATAATAATTATATTTTTAATTTTTTAAGATTTTTATTTTAGTTATTTTTTTAATTCTATATTTTACATAGAATTATTTTTTTAATTTTAATGTTTTATTTTTTTTAAATTTATAAAATTTAAAATATTTGTTGATTTTTTTTGTTAATGATAGTAATATTTAAATTATTAAAAATTTTTTATATTAAAAAATATTTTATATTATCGCGGGATGGAGCAGTTTGGTAGCTCGTCGGGCTCATAACCCGAAGGTCGTTGGTTCAAATCCAACTCCCGCAACCATTAAAAAAAAAATTATTTATTTTAAAAATTTTTTTTTTATTTGACTATTTCTAAATATTTTTTTACAAATAGATTTTATAAATATTTTTTTAAAAGAAAATATTTCTATTGATTTTTTTGATCTTGTCACAGCAGTATATAAAACTTCTTTAGTTAAAATTTTATAATTTTTTTCTGGTAAAATTATTTTTATAGAATTAAATTCTAATCCTTGAGATTTATGTATTGTAATAGACCATGATGTTTTAAAATGAAATATTAAATGAATAGAAATTTTTTTTAATTTTTTTGTTAATTCATTCATAAAAAATACTTTTAATTTTTTTTTATCTTTCTTATCCATTAAAGTAATTCCAATATCCCCATTATTTAATTTTAAAAATTTATTATTTTTAGTAATTATAATAGGTTTTCCTTCATACCAAAAATTTTTTTTCATTTTATAAGTATTTTTTTTATTAATTTTAAAATATTTTTTTTTTATCATATACCATTCTAAATTTTTATTTATAATTTTAGTTCCAAACATACTTTTTTTTAAAACACATAAAATTTTTATTTTATTAAATTCTTTAATAATTTTAATTGGATGTGATTTTTTTTTAATTAATTTCCAATATTTTTTATATTTTTTTGATAATTTTTCGATCATTTTTGAATAAAAATTATTTTTTTTATAATTAAAAAATTTTATATTTTTAAATTTGTTATTAAAGAATTTTTTTATTTTTTTATTATTATTTTTTTTATATTTTTTAATAATTTTAGAGAATTTTATAATATTATAATTTTTTTTAAATCTATAATTTTTTTTTAAAAAAATAATATTATTATTAATTAAATTTTTAGATTTTTTTTTATTTTTTATTTTTTTATTGATTATTTTTTCAAGAATTTTTTTTGTATTTGAAGTAAAAGTATTGTTTGATTTTGTACAGATGTCTTTTAAAATAGTTCCAAAATTAATTGCTGGAAGTTGATTATAATCTCCTAAAAATATAATTTTACAATTTTTTGATATTGATTCTATTAAATTTTTCATTATAGTTAAATCTATCATTGATGATTCATCTATAAATAATAAATCTATTTTTATTTTTTTTTTTTTATAAGTATTAATATTATTATAAAAATTAAAAGGATTAATTTTAAGTAATTTATGTAAAGTATATGATTTTAATGAAATTTTTTTATTTTTAAAATTTATTAAATTTAATAATTTAAGATTATTTTTAGTAGATAAAAATAGTTTTGTACTTGCTTTTCCTGTGGGGGCACATAGCACAATTTTTTTTATTAAATAAATTTTGTGTATTATAATAATAATTTTAGCAACAATATTGGTTTTACCGGTTCCTGGACCTCCTAAAATAAAAGTTATTTTTTTAAAAATACATAAAGAAACTGCAATTTTTTGATAAATATTTTTATTATTTTTAAACAAAATTTTTAATATTTTACGAATTTTTTTATAATTTATTTTTTTATAATTTGTTTTTTTATAATTTATTTTATTTTTAAAAAATTTTATGATTTTTTTTTCTGCATAATAAAATTTATGAAAATATAAGCAATTATTTTTTAAAATTAATGGAGTATATTTATTTTTAGAAATGTAATTTTCTTGAATAAGAGATTTTATAAAATTTTTAAATTTTTGAGATGTATTTAGATTTTTTGATATAATTTTTTTATTTTTTAAGTTTTTTAATGAAAAACAAATATTTCCTTTTTTATGACTTATACATAAGTATAAAAAAGCAATTAAATGATTATAATTTTTTATTTTTAAAATTTTTTTATATAAATATATATCAATAAAATTAATTTTTTTTTTTTTTATTAATTTTTTTATTTTTTTTTTCATAATATTTATAATTGTTAAATTTTATTAAAATTTTTAAAAAAAAAATTATTAATTTTTTTTATTTTTTTATATTTTAGAGTTTTAAAAAAAATACCTTTTTTAGAAGTTTTTTTCATTGATATTCCTCTAACAAAAAAATAAAATATTCCTCCAAAATTATTTTTAAAATTATAATTTTTAATTTTTTTTTTTAAAAATCTATGTATAACTACACTATATAAATAATATTGAAAATAATATTTTTTTTTAAAAACTATTTTTTTTAAATTTTTATATGTATAAAATTTAGCATTTTTACCTAACCAATCAGATTTGTAGTCTGCTATATAATATTTTTCTTTCCATTTAAAAATTAAATCAATTGATCCTGTAAAAATTCCTTTATTTAAATTTATTTTATGAGGGTATTTTTTTTTTATTAATGATATTTTATAATTTTTTTTAATTATTAAATATAAAATTTTTTCATTAATATTTCTTTTTAATGGTAAACAAAATTTTGTTTCTTTTAATATATTTTTTTTTTTAATTAAAAATAATTTTAATTTTTTTTTTATTTTTTTAAAAATTATAAAATGTATCCATTTTTTTAAAATTTTACTCCATTTTTTATTTATTTTATTTTTTTTTAAATTTTTTTTTATTTTTTTTATATCAATATTTTTTTTAAAATTTTGTTCTTTTAATAATTTATGTAAAATAATTCCTATTTTTTTACCTTTTGGAAAATTATATGTATTTATAATTTTTTTATTTTTTTTTATTTGAGGTTTAATAATTTTTTTATAGTTTTTATTTCTATTCTGTTTTATTATTTTAGTATAACTTAAATTTTTCCAAATTAAAAAATAATTTTTTTTTTTTTTGTTTTGTTTATTTTTTTTAATTTTTTTTTTTTTTATAAATTTTTTTGAATTTTTTTTATTTTTTATAAAGTACATTTTTTTATTAAAATTGATAAATTTAAAAAATTTTTTAATTTTATTAATTTCTTTTTTTATATTATTAAATTTTATTTTTTTGTTGCAATTAAGTAAATGCCTTAAAACATTTTTATAAAAATAAATTTTTTTTTTTTTTTTTTTTTTTTTAATTATATAACTTAAATTCATATTACAACTAAAAATTGATCTAGTTATTCCTACATATAATAATCTTATTTTTTCAGATAAGTCTTCTTTTTTTTCTAATTTAATTCCTTGAATGTTTTGGTCTAAATTAATTACTTTTTTAAAATTTTTATCATGAAATATAAATTTTTTTTTATATTTTATAGGATTTGAAGAAAAAGGAATCCATACAATGGGATAAGAAAGACCTTTTGATTTATATATAGTGGTTATTTGAATAGATTTTTTTATGTTAAAAATTCTAGTATTATATTTTTTTTCATTTGATTTAAAATATAAAATTTTATTTTTTAGCCAATTTATTAAATTGTTTTTATTTCTTCTTAAAATTGATTTTTTTTCTAATATTTCACCTATTTTAATTATATTTAAAATTTTAAATATTTTTTTTTTATAAAAGTTTTTTTTATTAATTTTATTATCTAACAAAATTTTTTTAATAACATTTAAAATTCCATATTTTTTCCAGATTAAAGAGTAATTTTGAAATTTTTTTATAAATTTTATTTTTAATTGAATATTTTTTTTAATTTTTTTAATTTTTTTTAAATTTAAGTTAAAAAATGAAGTAGAAAGTGCGGTTAGAAATAATTTTTCATTTGATAAATTTATTATTGAACTTAAAATCCAAAATAGTTCTTTAATTTCTATTTTTTCAAAAATATTATTTTTTTCTGAAGTATAATATGATTTTATATTATATTTTTTAAGATATTTTTGTATTATTGATGATTCTTTAGAGTTATTTACTAATATACAAATATTTTTAATTTTTAATAATTTTTTTTTTTTATTAAATTTTAAAAATGCTTTTTTTTTTTTTATATTGTCTATAACGTATTTTATATGATTTGCACATTTTTTAGCAGCCCATTTATAATATTTTAATAGTGAAGTAAAAGGTTGATTTTGATAATGAAAAGTTATTGATGGTTGAGATTCTTTTTTAATAAAAAATTTTATATTTTTTGATTTTTTAGGATAATTACTTGAAATATATTGAATTTCTTTGAAAACAAATGGATTTTTTATATTTTTAAATAAAGAATTTATATTAGAAATTAGTTTTTTTGAAGATCTCCAATTTTTTGTAAGATAAAATTTTTTTAATATTTTAGATTTTATTTTAAAATATGAAAATATATTGGCTCCTCTAAAACTATAAATAGTTTGTTTAGGATCTCCAATTAAGAATAATTGTGTATTTTTTTTATTTTTATAAATTTTTTTAAAAATTTTAAATTGTTGAACATCTGTATCTTGAAATTCATCTATAAAGGCAATAGGATATTTTTTTCTAATATTTTTTAAAGATTTTTTATCTTTTAAAATATATTTTATAGTCAAAGAAATTAAATTTTCAAAAGAAAAAAACAATAATTTTTTTTTTTTTATTATTTTTTTTATTTTTTTTATTGCTAAATAAAGAATATTTTTTTTAATAGAAAATTTTTTTTTTAAGAAAATTTTTATTTTTTTGATAAATTTAATAACTTTTTTTTCTATTTTATTTATATTATTTTTTTTTTTTAAAAATTTTATTTTTATAAAATATTTTAATTCTAAAGGAATAAAATAATTAATAGTTTTTTTTTTTGACCATAAAAAAATTTTTTCATTCCATTTTTTTAAATTTTTTTTATAAAAAAAATTTTTTTTTATTAATTTTTTATATATATGTTTTTGTATAATTATATAATTTTTAATTAACAGTTTTTTAAATTTTTGTATTTGTAAAATATTTTTTTGATGTTGATTTAAAAAAGATATTTTTTTTTTTTTAAAATTTATTGAATATTTTTCTTGAATAATTATCCAATTTTTAATTTCTAAATATAATTGATTGGGATTTTTCCAATATTTTAATATTATTAAAGACAAATTATTATTAAGAAAATAAAAATTTTTTCTCCAAAAATCATAGGTAGATTCTAAATTAATATATTCTTCATTTTTTTGAATAAAAAATTTGTTTTTTATAATGTTATTTTCTTCTAAAATAATTTTACAAAATTTATGTATTGTAAAAATAGAAATTTTATGAATATTAAATAAATTTTTTTTTAAAATTTTTATGGTTTTATTAAAATTTTTTATTTTATTTAAAATTTTTTGTAAAATTTTGTTTTTTGTATTTTTTTCTATACATGCTAAATAAAGATCATATAAAGTATGTAAAAATCTTTTTTGTAGTTCATTTTTTGCATTTTTAGTAAATGTAATTATTAAAATTTTTTTTATAGAATATTTTTTTGATTTTTTTTTAATTCCCAATAAAAAATATAAATATAATTTAATTATTAAAAACGTTTTTCCAGTTCCGGCATTTGCTTCAATTAGATTTATATTTTTATATTTTTTTTTTAAAATAGTGTTATTTTTTATCATAAGTTTTTTTTATAATTAATATTTTATTTTTTAATTTAAATTGAATATTTTTAAGCATTGGAAAAATTAATAATTTTAATTTTTTATATATTTTTTTAAT
This sequence comes from Buchnera aphidicola (Drepanosiphum platanoidis), assembly GCF_964020165.1. Taxonomy (NCBI): domain Bacteria; kingdom Pseudomonadati; phylum Pseudomonadota; class Gammaproteobacteria; order Enterobacterales; family Erwiniaceae; genus Buchnera; species Buchnera aphidicola. Next base: position 160,972 of record NZ_OZ026537.1, on the reverse strand, counting down.
TTTTTTTTTATTTTTTATATTTTTAAAAATCTTTCTTGTATATATATTATTTTTTTCTCCTCTAAAAAAATGGTTACCTTCTATTTTAGAGTAGAATTTTTTTTTTAAATTATAAAATTTTTTTTTAAAAATTTTTTTTTTGATTTTTTTTTTTTTTAGATAAAATATAGATTGGATCCATTCTAAACTTGCATTAGTTATTATAATTGGTTTTTTTAGTCCATTGTAATATTGACTTAAATATTGTTTTAAATATTTTTTTGCTTTTTTACGTTTTAAGTTTCTAAAAATATAAAATTTTTTTTTTCTTCCAATTAGAAAGCTTTCTTTTTTTCCTTTGTTAACACAATAGATTAAATGTTTAAGCCATAAATTAAATTTATCATGAATAGTAATGTTATTTATATTTAATTTTAATATTCCTTGGTTTTTTATTTTTTTTAATTTCCCGATGATTATAATGTTTTTTAATATTAATTTAAATTTTTTTTTATAAAAATTAATATTTTTAACTTTTTTATAAAATTTTTTTGATTTTTTATAAATATTTTTTAGTAATATATTTCCAAAATTTTCATGAGGTAATAAATTACTAAATAGAATTTTTTGACATATTTTTTTGTAGTTTTTATTTTTTATTAAATAATTAAAAATTTTTTTTTTTATATTATTAGTTTGATATTTATTTATTTCAAAAGGTTCAGAATTAGGATTTTTATTACCATAAATATGGTAGTTGATATTCATTTGATTATTATAAAAATAATAAATTGGATTTTTCCAAAATTTTAAGAAATTTTTAATATATATTTTTTTCTTTGATATAAGAAAATTTTTTTGAAAAATCTTATTTTTTTTATTTTTTTTAAAAAAAGAATTTTTATAAAGATTTTTAAATTTTTTTATTTTTGTATATGAATATGTAAAAAATTTTTTGTTAATGTTAAAAAAATTAGAAATATAATTAATAAATTGATTAATTATTAATGATAAATAAATTTTTTCTTCTTTATAATTAAATTTAGAATAACTTATATAAAATATATTTTTTGAGGAAAAAATTAATTCAATAAATTTATAATAATTTTCTTGATGATGATCAACATCATTAAGTGTTGGATATTTTTTGATTAAATTTAAATTATTAATTGTAGAATTTGTATTTTTAAAATTTTCGTTTTGACCTATTAAATATATAATTTTAAAATCAATTTCTCTAAAATCATTTATTTCACAAAATATTATTGATCCATTATATAAAAAATTTTTTTTTTTTATTTTTTTACATTTTTTTAAAATTTCTTGATATAAAATAAAAATTGATATTTTTTTTTTAAATTTAAATAATATTCCTTTTTTTATAAAATTTTTGACAATTTTTATTATTATTTTTATTTTTTTTTTATTATTTTTATTTATAAAAAAAAAGTCTTTAATTAAATTTTTAAAAATTTTTTTCCATTTTTTTAATTTTTTAGATTTATGTATTTTTAATTTCCATTTTTTTAAAATTTTTATAAAAATAATAAATTTTTCTAGTATTTTAAGATGTTTTTTTTCTTCTATGTTATATGGATAAATTTTTCCCCACATTTTAATTTTTGTTTTATTTAAAAAATAACCTAATATAATTTTTTTAATTCCATTTTCCCATGTATTTTTAGAATTTTTAGGTATTTTTATATTTTTTTTATGATTTTTATTAATTCCCCAATTAATGTTTATATCGTTAATCCAGATTTCTAAAATTTTTAGATTTTTACTAGATATATTAAATTTTTTTCTAATCATTTTAAAATTTAAAAATTCTATAATTTCTAAATTTTCAAATCTACTAGTTGGAAGCATAAAAATTTTTTTTAATATATATAATATTTCATCGTTGGAATCAAATAAATTTTCTTTTATAACATAAGGTATGTAATTTTCAAATTTTTGATATGAGAATATAGATTTAATGTAGGGAATATATTTTTCTAAATTATTACATTTTACAATAATATGATGAGGAAAAATTTTTTTATTTTTAAATAAAATTTTTAAAATATTTTTATGTAGTAATTGAATTTCTTCATGATAGTTTTCACATTTATGGATAGAAAATGAAAAATCTTTTTTTTTTATTTTTTTTAGTAAATTAGATTTTTTTTTTGTTTTTAAAAAAAAAATATTTTTTTTTATTTTTTTCAGTAAATTAGATTTTTTTTTATTTTTTATAGATTTATGGTTTTGAATGTATAAGCAACTTTTTTTAAAATTAGATAACATATATAAAACATTATATATTTGATTTTTATTCCAATAAGAAAGTTGAGAATTTTTAAACCATTTATTTTTTTTTTTTTTTAAAGTATATAAATTTACTGGAAAATTAATAAATAAATTAATAGTATGATATTTACTAAAAATTTTTATTATTTTCCAGTAATATTTTGGAGCGTTGATAGAATATAATATATATATATTTGAATATTTTGAAAAAATATTAAAAAATTTTTTTTTATTATATTTTTTATCTTTATAAAAAAAATTTAAATAATATATTACTTTGTTTTTTTTATAATTTTTAAATATTTTTTTCCAAATTTGATATTGCCATTTTTCATTTTTTTTAAATTTTTTATAATTTTTATTTTTATTCCATAATTTAATCAATTTTGGTCGGTAAATAAAATACTTAAAAAAAATTTTAGAAATTTTTTCAAAAAAATTAAATTTCTTTATTAAAGAATCTTTTTTTCTTAAAAATTCTTTTTTATAAAAAAATTTAATTTTTTTTAAAAATTTCCATTTTATTTCTGATAATTTTATTTTATATACTTTTTTATTATAAAAAAAAATTTTTTTAATTATTTGCTCAATAAAATATTTTAAAGTCCAAAATTTTATATTTATAGAAATTCCAAAAATTTTTGCAATTTTAGCATCAAAAAAATCTGAAATTTCTAAATTTTCTATAATAAATAATTCTTTTTTAAAAATATTTTTTTTTTTTTTTTATAAATTAAACAAATTTTTTTTATTAAATCGTTAGTATCTTGATATGATATGATTTTAATCATAATTTTAATTATTTTTTTTTGTTAATTATTTAATTTTTTTAAATTATTTTTTTTAATTGGTTTATGTTGTTATTTATGTAATTTATATTATTATTTAAGTTATTAATTGGCATTAAATTTATTTGTAATTGAAAAATTTCTATATTTTTTTTTTCTAAACCAACTTTGAATTTTTTTAATAATCTCCAATATACTATATTTAACTCTTCTGTTTTACTCCAACATCTAACTACAAAATTTAAAGAACATGGAGATATTTCATGTAATTCCGCAATAATATCTTTTGATTGTATTACTTGATGATCAGATTTTATAATTTTTATTAAAATTTTTTTTACTAATTTTACATTAGAATTATGAGATATTCCAATTAAAAATTCATTTCTTCTAAAAGGTTCTTTAGAGTAATTTACAATAATATCTGTAATAATTTTATTATTAGGAATTAAAATAATTTTACCATCTACTGTTTTTAAAACAGTATAAAAAATATGAACGTTTAATACAGACCCTGAAAATTTTCCAATACTTACATATTCTCCAATTTTTAATGCATTTAAAGTAAGAAGAAGAATTCCAGATGTTAGATTAGATATTGATCCTTGAATTATAAAACCTAGAGTTAAGCTAAAAATTCCTAAAATTGCTACTATGGAATTTGATCGAATTCCAATTTTGTGAAATATACAAATTAAAATAAAAAAAATAATACTATATTTAAAACATGTTAATAAAAAATTTTTTAATAAATTTTTTTTGCAACTTTGAAAAATTGATTGATTCGTTCTATTTATGAAATTTTGAAAACAATAAATTCCAGTTGTAACTATAAAGAAAGTTATACAAATTTTTGTAATAAAATGTAATAAAATATTTTGATTTTGTAACATCCAATTTTTAAAATTTAAAAAAATATTATTAATTTTTGGCTCAGTCATTATTTATCCTTTTAAAAAAATAAAAAAATTATAAATATTTTTTGATAATATTATAAGCATTTAAACAATGATATATTTTTTTTATTTTTTTGCAGCATGAATTTTTAGAATGTTCAATCCAATTTCTAGGATCATAGTATTTTTTATTTGGTTGGTTTTTTCCTTTTGGATTACCAATTTGATTTTTTAAAAAATTTTTATTTTTTTTATAAAATTTTAGAATTCCTTTCCATTGAGACCATTGTACATCTGTATCAAAATTTATTTTTACCACTCCATATTTAATTGATGATTTAATATCAGATATTTTAGATCCAGAACCTCCATGAAATACGAAATTTAAAGGATTTTTTTTAATTATTTTATTTTTATCTTTTACATATTTTTGACATTTTTTTAAAATTTTTGGTTTTAATTTTACTTTTCCTGGTTGATAAACTCCATGAACATTTCCAAAAGCTGCAGCTAAAATAAATTTTGAGTTTATTTTTTTTAATTGTTGATAAGCATAATTAATATCTTTAGGGTTAGTATATAATAAATTATTTTTAATGTTTTCATTATTTACTCCATCTTCTTCCCCTCCAGTACATCCTAACTCTACTTCCAATAACATATTAATTTTTTCAATTTTTTTTAAATATTTCTTACAAGTTTTGATGTTTTCTTTTATTGGCTCTTGTGATAAATCAATCATATGAGAAGAAAATAAACTTTTATTTTTTTTTTTAAAGTATTTTTTTTCATATTGTATCAAATTTTTTAGCCAAGGTAATATTTTTTTATTACAATGGTCTGTATGTAAAATAATTGGAATATTATAATATTTAGAAACTTTATGAACATATTTTGCTCCTAAAATTGCTCCAATTGTAGCTTTTTTATTTAGATCATTTATCATATTTAATGATCCAGAAAAAAAAATAGAGCCTCCATATGAAAATTGAATTATAATTGGAGAATTTATTTTTGAAGCTGCTAATAAAGCAGCATTAATAGAATCTGTATTAAAACAATTTATTGCTGGTATTGCAAATTTTTTTTTTTTAGCAATTTTAAATATTTGTTTTGTAAGTTTTCCATTTAAAACTCCTTTAAAAACATTTTTATTTTTTTTTTTCATACTTTTCCCTTAATAATTTTTTATTATAAACTTGTTTTAACATTTTAATAATAGGTAATGTTCCTGATTCTATAAATTTTAAAAAAGCTCCCCCTCCGGTAGAAATGTATGAAATATTTTTTTTTATGTTAAACATTTCAATTACAGCTAATGTGTCTCCTCCTCCAGCAAGTGAAAATCCTGAATTTTTTGCTATAAAATGGGCTATTTTTTTAGTTCCTTTTCTGAATTTTTTATTCTCAAAAACTCCAACAGGTCCGTTCCATATAATAGTTTTTGCTTTTTTTATAATTTTTTTATATTTTTTAATACTTTTTTTTCCAATGTCCATAATTTCTTCATTTTTTTTTATATTATAAATTTTTTTTGTTTTTACAGAATATTTTTTTTTATTTTTTAAAATTTTTAATTTAGAATCTGTTGGAATTATTATATTGTATTTATGAAGTAATTTTTTAGCTAGTTTTATATATTCTTTTTCAAAAATAGATTTTCCAATATTATTTTTTATAGCTAAAAAAGTATTTGCAATTCCTCCTCCAGTAATTATTGTATCTGATACTTTTGATAGTTTTTTTAAAAGTTTAAATTTTGTAGAAATTTTTGATCCACCTAATATTGTTACTAAAGGACGTTTAGGATTTTTAATTGCTTTTTTTAAAGCTTTAATTTCAGAGACTAATAATGGACCCGCACAAGAAATTTTAGCAAATTTCATAACACCATATGTTGATGCTTCTTTTCTATGAGCTGTTCCAAATGCATCCATTACAAAAACATCGCATAAATTTGCATATTTTTTAGCTAATAATATATCATTTTTTTTTTCACCTATATTAAATCTTACATTTTCTAATATTAACAAACTTTTTTTTTTTATTTTTTTTATAGATTTTATTTTTTTTAAAAAATGTATTTTTATTTTAGGTAATTTTTTTGACATGTATTTTACTATTGGAAGTAAACTATGGTTTGAACAATATCTTCCTTCTTTTGGTCTTCCTAAATGTGATATAATGATTATTTTAGCTTTTTTTTTTAATGCTAATTTTATAGTTGGCAATGATGCTTTTATTCTAGCAGAAGAAGTGATTTTTTTATTTTTTATAGGAACATTTAAATCTAATCTAATTAAAACTTTTTTATTTTTTAAATCTATATCTTTCATTTTTAAAATTTTCATATTTTTATTTTTGTTCTCAAATTTTTTATATTTATAAACATTTGGATTAATTATGATAGAATTAAATAATATTTTCAAGATTAGATTTTTTTTTAGTACTTTTTTAATTTTTTGATTTTAACTATTTACCCAAGATTTTAATCCATCTAAAAACATTTGAGTTGATAACATTATTAAAATTAGACCCATTAATCTTTCTAAAGCGTTTACTCCGCGTTTTCCGAATAAATTTAAAAAAAAATTAGATGATAATAATATTAATAAAGTTATAGTCCATGCAATTAATAATGCAATTAGTAAATATTGAATTTTATGCATATATTTATGCGATAAAAGCATTAAAGTTGCTAAAAGTGATGGGCCGGCAATTAAAGGAATAGCTAAAGGAACCAAAAAAGGTTCTTCATCCGGTGATATTTTTTTTTCTATAGGACCATTTTCTGGAAATATCATTTTTAATGATATTGCAAACAAAATAATTCCACCTGAAATGGATATAGTTGTTTTATCTAAATTTAAAAATTTTAACAAAGTTTCTCCAAAAAATAGAAAAAATATCATTAAAGCTAAAGCAATGGACATTTCTCTAACCAAAATTATTCGTCTTTTTTTTTCTTTAAAATTTTTTAATATACTCATAAAAATAGGAAGATTTCCTAATGGATCCATTATTAGAATTAATAATATTGTGATTGATAGCATTTCTTTCATTTCTTAGCTCCAAAATTTTATTTCTATTTTTTGTATTGTTTATGTTGATATTTTATTTTTTATTATATAATAGTTATTAAATTTTTGTTTTTATTAATTTTATTAAATTTTTGTAATATGTAAAAATATAAATATTGAAAAATAAATTTAAATGAAAAAATATTTAAAAAATATTTTTTTATTTTTTAAAAAAAATTAAAAATTTTATAGGTTAAAATAATGAAAAAAAAGTTAGGTTTTATTGGTTGGAGAGGAATTGTTGGGTCAATTTTGTTAAAAAGAATGTTAAAAAAAAAAAATTTTATAGATTTTAAAGTATTTTTTTATTCTACATCTCAAGTAAATAAAAAAATTAAGAATTTTAAAGGAATTTCTAATAATATTTTAAAAGATGCTTATTCTTTAAAATCTTTAAAAAAATTAGATATTATTATAACTTGTCAGGGAAGTGAATATACTCAAAAAATATATTATAAATTGAGAGCTTATGGATGGAAAGGATATTGGATTGATGCTGCTTCAGATTTAAGATTATCTAAAGATTCTTTAATTGTTTTAGATCCTATCAATAAAAAAAATATTAAAAAATTTATAAAATCAGGAGGAAAAACTTTTGTTGGAGGAAATTGCACTGTTAGTTTAATGTTATTAGCTTTAGGAGGCTTATTTCAAGAAAAATTAATAAAGTGGATGTCTGTTAATACTTACCAAGCAGCATCTGGAGGGGGAGCTCACTATATTTTAGAATTATTAAAACAAACTAAATACATTTCAGAGCATTCATTAAATAATCTTAAAAATATTAATTCTGTATTAGAAATAGAAAAAAATATAAGAAAAATTGTAAATTTTAAAGATTTTCCTAAAAAATTTTGTCTTGCTCCATTATCTATGAATTTAATTCCTTGGATTGATTCTGAAATAGGAAATGGTCAAAGTAAAGAAGAATGGAAAGTACAGCAAGAATCAAATAAAATACTAAATAATAAATCTCGCAAAAGTTTTATTCCTATAGATGGAAATTGCGTTAGAGTTGATTCATTAAGATGTCATAGTCAATCATTTTTAATAAAATTAAAAAAAAATATTTCTATAAAAGATATTGAAAAAATTTTATTAAATCATAATAAATGGGTAAAAATAATAAAAAATGAAAGAATTTCTAGTATAAATAGCTTAAATCCTATGGCAGTTTCTGGCACTTTAAAAATTCTTATAGGTAGATTAAGAAAATTGAATATAGGTGAAAAATATTTATCTATTTTTTCAATAGGAGATCAATTACTTTGGGGAGCAGCTGAGCCTTTAAGAAGAATATTAAATTATTTGAAATAATTTTTTTTAATTTACAAGGATTATTTATATTGAATATAGAATAATTAATTTTAATTAATTATTACTAATTAAAAATTATCAATATAAATAATTTGTTATTTTTTAAAAATTGTTAATATAAAAAATTATTTTTTTAAATTTTTTTTATTTCTTTTTTAAAATATATTTATAAGGAATATTTTTAATTTTTTTTTTTATTAAAATATAATTCATAAAATTACATAGTTTAGGAATATCTCGAATAGTAGTTATATCATCTGAAATAATCAATATTTTTTCATTTTTTTTCATGTCATATAAGTATTTTCTGAGATATAATAAAGTTATTGGACAAGTATAGCCAATTAAATTTATTTTTTTTATTTTTTTTAATTTCATAATTATGTTAAAAAATAATTTTTTATAAAAACATCGAAGATATTAATTTTAATTTAAACCATGTATTTTTTTCTTCATACTTTTTTAAAGATTTTTCTATAGAAAAAATTATTTTTATAATTTTGTAATATTTGATTAAGCTATTATTAGAAATAGATCTTTTATACATTTTTTTTTTCCAATAATTTTTTATAAAAAATTTTTTATATTTAGATTTCAATTTTTTTTTCATTAAAATTAAAATAAAAATTTCTTTTTCTAAATATCTAGTTAAGGATAAACTAGAAAAATTTTTTTTTTTAAAAAAGTTTATGATTTTTATTGATTTTTTATATTTTCCTTCTAATAAAGATTTTATCCATTGCCATGGATAATATGTTTTATTTTCTAAGAAAATTATTTTTTTTGCATCTTTTTTCAATATTTTTTTTTTTGGAAAAGTTAAATATAACAGTTCAATTAAATTATAAAAAGTTTTTATATTATTTTTAGTGATTTTATAAATATATTCTATAGCGTTATTATCAATTCCATAATGAATAAATTTTTTTTTTATAGATTGAATCATATTTATTTTATTAATCTTATTACAACAAATAAATTTACATTTTTTTAAAAATTTTTTTTTTATTTTCTTTAACAAAAAATATTTATTAATTACATTAATAATCAAAATTAGTTTTTTTTTTTGATTTATAGTAACTTTATAAATTTTTTTTAAAATTTTATTGTCTATATTATTTATATAAATTTTTACGATTAGAATTTTGTTTTTTTCAAAAAAATCTAATTTTTTAGCTTGATAAAAAAAATTAATCCATTCTATTTTTTTTTTTATTTTTATTGTTTTAATTTTTTTTATTTTTAAATATTTTTTAAAATATTTTAAAATATTTTTTATATTTATTTTTATAGAATAATTATCATTTCCATATAAAATGTAAAATAAAAAATTTTTTTTATATAAATTATTAAAATTTTGTTGATTATTTTTTATATTCATTTTTAATATTTTTATTCTTTAATTTTTTTTTATTTTGTTTATTTTTTTATTTTTTTTTTTTTTTTTTTTTTAATTACTATGTTTAATAATTTATTTTTTATAAATATTTTTTTTATTATTTTTTTATTTTTTAATTTTAAAAAAATTTTTCTTTCTTTTATTGCAGTTTTAAAAATAGTATTTTTAGATAATTCTTTTTTGGATTTTATTTTATATATTGTTTTTCCATCAATTTGAAATATTATGATTTTAGATTTTTTATATTTTTTTATTATTTTGGAATCAGATTTTGGCCATTTTATATGTTTTTTATGTTTTATTTTTTTTAATTTTTTTAGAATATAAAAACTAAAATGAGGAGCAAAAGGAAATAACATTTTTATAATACAGATTAAATATTCTTTATTTGTTAAATTATTTAATTTTTTTGTTTTTTTTAATTTTTTATAAATTTTTACTAATTTCATAATGTTTGCAATTGATGAATTAAAAAATTTTTTTTCGATTAATTTAGTGATTTTTAATATATATTCATGTAATATTGATCTATTTTTTTTGTTTTCTTTGTTAACATTAACATGCTTTATTTTATTTTTATTTTTTATAAAATTGTAATAAAGTTTCCATAATTTTTTTAAAAATCTATTAATTCCTACAATTCCTTTATTTTTCCAAAGTAAGTCAGATTCTACTGGAGCTGAAAACATTATAAATAAACGTAGTGTATCTGCTCCATATTTTTTAATTATTGATTGAGGATTTATTCCATTATTTTTAGATTTAGACATTTTTATCATTCCAGTGCAATTTAAAAAATTTCCTTTTTTATCTATTATTTTTAAAATTTTATTATCTTTATTTTTTATTATTTTTACATTTTTTTTTTTTATCCAGTGTTTTTTATTTTCTTTTATATAATAAAAAGCTTTTGATAAAACCATTCCTTGGCATAATAAATTTTTTATAGGCTCATTTATTTTAAAAAAGTTGAGATCTCTTAATAATTTGTGAAAAAAACGAATATATATTAAATGCATATTTGCATGTTCTATTCCTCCAATATATTGATCTATTGGTAACCAATATTTAGAAGATTTTTTATGGATCATTTTTTTTTTATAATTTCTACAGGTATATCTTGCATAATACCAAGATGATTCTATAAATGTATCAAATGTATCAGTTTCTTTAAAAAATTTTTCATAATTTTTTATTTTTTTAGAATAATTTTTTTTTAATTTTTTTAATTTTTTAAAATCTGAATATGAAGATAACAAAATTGGCAACTTTTTATTTGAAGTTAAGATTATTTCATTTTTTTTATTTTTTAAAACAGGAATAGGTGTTCCCCAATATCTTTGCCTTGAGATACTCCAATTTTGAATTTTATAACTTATTTTTTTTTTTCCTATTTTTTTTTTTATTATTTCCTTTATAATATTTTTTGATTTTAATGTATATTTTTTTTTTTTTTTTTTAATATTTTTTATAAATTTTTTATTAAAGTTAGTCACTTTTTTTAATATTTTTTTGTTCATTTTATTTTTTTTAAAGAAACTAAATTCTGACTTACTATAATAAGGAGAAGCTAGAATTGCATTATTTCCATATTTAATAGATACAAAATTTGCAATCCATATTGGTATTTTTTTTTTTTTAAACGGAGTTTTTACAAAAATATTTGTATTTTTTCCAATATTTTTAATTTTTTTAAGATTTGAAGAATTTGCTAAATTTTTAATTTGTTTATAAACAAATTTTTTTAATTTTTTATTATTTTTAATGATTTTTTGTATTATTTTGTTTTCTGGGGAAATTGCAATATATAATGATTTTTTAATAGAATATGGTTTTTTTGTATATACTTTTATTATTTTTTTATATTTTTTTATATATATATTTATTTCAATTCCTTTGGATCTTCCAATCCAATTTTTTTGCATTTTTTTTACTTTTTTTGGCCAACCCTTTAAAGTTTTTAATCCTTGATATAATTCTTCTGCATAATTTCTTATTTTTAAAAACCATTGATTAATTTTTTTTACAGTAATTTTTGAATCGCATCTCCAGCATTTTCCATTAATTACTTGTTCATTTGCTAAGACTGTTTTATCATTTTTACACCATTTTACAAAAGATTTTTTTTCATATATTAATTTTTTTTTATAAAGTTTTTTAAAAAGCCATTGCTCCCATTTATAATATTTTGGATTACATGTAGATATTTCTCTAGACCAGTCATAACTAAAACCTAAAGATTTAAGTTGTTTTTTCATATAAACTATATTTTTTTTAGTCCAACTTTTTGGATTTTTTTTATTTTTTATAGCCGCTATTTCTGCTGGTAACCCAAAAGAATCCCAACCAATAGGTTGTAATACATTTTTTCCTAACATTCTTTGATATCTTGAAATAACATCACTAATGGTATAGTTTCTAACATGACCAAGATGTAATTTTCCGGATGGATAAGGTAACATAGGTAAACAATAATATTTTTTTTTTTTATTTTTTTTTATTTTATAAAATTTTTTTTTATTCCATATTTTTTGAATGTTTTTTTCAATTTTAATAAATTTATATTTTTTTTTCATAATAAAAGCCTTTTTAAATATGTATGTATATAAAAATTTTAATTTAAATAATTTTTTACAAATTTTATGTTTTATAAATTACGTTATTAAATAATATATTTATTAAAATTTTTAAGTTTTAAAAACATAAATTTTAAGTATACATGAATCAATTTATATTTTATTTATTAAATAGAATGATGATTTTATTAAATTTTTTTATAATTAAATTATTAACAATCTTAATATTTTTATAATAAAGTTTAGATTTAAAAATAGAATTAGATTTTTTTATTTTAATATTAGTATTTACAAAAAATTTTTTATTAAGTGTTTTAACTTTATATTTTTTAAAATTTTTAGATTTTATTTTTTTATAAAATTTTTTAAAGATTATTTTTCAATTTTAATAAATTTATTATTTTTTCAAAATTATTATTTTGATAATTATTTTTATAAATTAATAAAAATCTAAATTTTTTTTTATATTAATTAATAATTTTTTTAATAAAATATTTAATATTTATTTTATTTATATATTTTTTTCATTTAAAAAATAATTTTTTATAAATATAAAAAAATTTTTTAAAATATTCAAAATTTAAAAATTTAATAATAATACTATTATGAAATTTTTAAAAAAAATTATTTTATCATATTTTTATAGTATTTTTTAAAAAAACCAAAGGATTTCATTTTTTGAATTTCTATTTTTTTCATTTTTTTATAGTTCTTTATAGTATTATGTTTATAATTTAATAAATGTAAAATTCCATGTATAGTTAAATGAGCCCATCTTGCTGTTAACTTTAATTTATATTTTTTTGCTTCTTTTTCTACTTTTTTTTTACATATTACTAAATCTCCAATTAATACATTTTGATTTTTTTTTTTATTTTTTCCTAAGTTAAAAGATAATATATTAGTATTTTTTTTTATATTTCTATATTTTTTATTTAATTCTATCATTTTTTTTTTTTTTACAATATAAATAGTAATAATTGCATTTGATACATTTTTTTTTATAGTGCTATAAATCCATTTTTTAAAAGTTTTTTTATGGGGAATATTTTTTTTTTTACAACTTATTTGTATATATACTTTTATCATTTTTTTTATTTTTATAGTTAAAAATTATGTATTTTTTATTCTTTTTTCTTCTATAAATCCTTTTAATGATTGCATATGCGCATAATTTATTTTTACATTTATTAACTTTCCTATCATTCTTCTAGTTCCTTTAAAAGATACAATTCTATTATTTTCAGTTTTTCCTAGTAATTTTAAATTATTTTTAGGATTAAATGCATAAACTAAAACTTTTTGTACGCTTCCAATCATTTTTTTACTCCATCTATTTGTTTGTTTTCTTAATATTTTTTGTAAAATATATAATCTTTTTTTTTTTTCTATTAAATTAATGTTATCTTTTAATTTAGTTGCATGAGTTTTTGGTCTAGGTGAATAAATAAAACTAAAGCTAGAATCAAAATTTATTCTTTTTACGAGTTTTATTGTTTTTTTAAAGTCTTTTTCTGTTTCTCCTGGGAATCCTACAATAAAATCAGAAGTTATAGAAATATTTGGTCTGATAGATTTCAACTTTTTTATTATTTTTTCATATTCTTTAATTGTATAATTTCTTTTCATTTTTTTTAATATTTTGTCTGATCCACTTTGTACAGGTAAATGAATAGTATTTACTAATTTTGGTATTTTTTTATACATTTTAATCATTTTTTTATTAAATTCAGCTGGATGACTGGTAGTAAATCTAATTCTTTTAATTTTTTTAATTTTTGAAATTTTAAATAACAATTCAGAAAAATCACATATAATATGATTTTTTTTAATTATTTTATAAGAATTTACATTTTGGCCTAATAATGTAATTTCTTTTACACCTTTTTTTGTTAAAAAATAAATTTCTTCTAAAATATTTTTATAATTTCTGCTAATCTCTCTATTTCTAGAATAAGGAACAATACAAAAAGAACAATATTTATTACATCCCTCTATGATTGAGACAAAAGAACTTGATTGATACATAGGTTTTTTAGGAAAAAATTTAAATTTTTTTAAATTTGGTTTTTTTATTTGAATAATTTTTTTTTTTTTTTTTTTATGTTTTTTTATTAGTTTAGGGAGATTATGAATTGTTTGAGTTCCAAAAATTATATCTACTAAATGTGTTCTTTTAAAAATTTTTTTTCTTTCTTGAGAAGCTACACATCCACCTACAGCAATAATTAATTTTTTATTTTTAATTTTTAATTTTTTCCATCTTCCTAATTGATGGAAAAGTTTTTCTTTTGCTTTTTCTCTAATTGAACAAGTATTTACAATAATAATATTTGCAATTTTTGGATTTTTTGTAAGAATATATTTTTTTTTATTAAATATTTCTTTAATTATGAATGAATCATATTCATTCATTTGACAACCCCACGTTTTTATATATATATATTTTTTATTATTCATTTTTTTATTATTTTTTTTATATAATTTTAATTTATTTTTTTTGCGTTTTTATTAAAGTTATAGTTCTAAACTAAACATTTCTTTATTTGTTTGTCTTCTACGTATTTGTTTAAATTTTTTATTTTTTATTAAAATTTCTGCTATTAATGGTCTGCTATTATAATTAGATGACATAGCTGAACCATAAGCTCCAGTATCATGAAAAATTATATAATCTCCTACTTTTATTTCAGGTAATTTAAAGATTTTTATTTTATCATTTTTCATAGGATTAAAGATATCTCCTGATTCACATAATGGACCTCCAATTACAGTTTTAAATGTATTTTTATAGTTTAGTTTTCTACTATCAAAAGGAATAATTGAAATTTGATGATAACTTCCATAAAATGCAGGTCTAATTAAATCATTGAATCCAGCATTTATTAATACAAATGTAGTAAATTCATTTTTTTTTATAACATATACTTTTGCAATTAGAATTCCAGATTCTGCCACTATAAATCTTCCTGGCTCAATTTCTAATTTTATTTTTTTGTTAAAATGTTTTGAAAGTATTTTTCTGGTTTTATCCCATTTTTTATAATAATTTTTAATATTTATTTTTTTTTCCGAAAAATGATAAGGGATCGGTAATCCTCCTCCAGCTGAAATATATTTTATTTTTTTATTTAATCTTAAAGCTTCTTTAATCATTATAAAACAAGATTTTTTTAAATTTTTTTCATGTGCTCCTGATCCTATATGTATATGTAAACCTAATAATTTTAATTGATATTTTTTTATAATTTTAATAGCATCTTTAATATTCCATATTCCATGTTTACTATGTTCTCCCCCGGTATTAGTTTTTTTACTATGACCATCTCCAAATTTTGGGTTTATTCGTAGCCAAACTTTATGCTTTTTAGAATTTTTTCCTATATTTTTTAGCATTATTAATGATCCTGCGTTTACGGGAATTTTATTTTTTATAACTGTATGCAATGTTTCTTCATCAATTAAATCTGCTGTAAAAATAATGTCATTACTATTTTTTTTAAATCCAGACAAAATTGCTCTTTCTATCTCCCCTTGCGATACAGCATCTATCTTTACTTTTAATTTTTTTATTAATTTTAAAATTGTAAGATTAGAGCAAGATTTTTGAGCAAATCTTACTATATCAAAAATTTTTAATTTTTTTATTTTTTTTTTAATTGTATTAAAATCATATAACCATAATGGTAATTTATATTTTTTTTCTAAAATTTTTATTTTTTCTAAATTAACAAATTTTTTCAAATTTTTTATATTTGACATATTTTTTCCATATTTTTAAAGTATTAAATTTATTATATTAATTTTAAGATTTTGGTTTATTTGTAGGAAAAAGAATTACATCTCTAATATTTTTTTGTTGTGTTAAAATCATTATTAATCGATCTATTCCTATACCTAATCCAGCTGTAGGAGGCATTCCATATTCTAATGCTTTTATATAATCATCATCATAAAAATTATATTTTTTTTTTTTTTCATTACTGTTTTTTATTTGATTTATAAATCTTTTTTTTTGTTCTATTGGATCATTTAATTCTGAAAATCCATTAGCAATTTCATATCCAGAAACAAATAATTCAAATCTTTCTGTAAAATTTTCATTTTTTATGGTTTTTTTAGCTAGAGGAGAAACTTCTGTTGGATATTCAGTGATAAATGTTGGATTAAATAATTTTTTTATTACTGTTTTTTCAAAAATTTCATTAATAATATGTCCAATTTTCCATGTTTTTAAAATTTTTATTTTTAAAATTTTTGCAATTTCTTTAATTTTTTTAAAATTTTTTAAGTCTTTTTTTTTTATATTTTTATTATATTTTAAAATTGATTGTTTCATAGTTAAAGTTTTAAAATTTATAATATTTTTTATAAATATATAATTTTTATTATTTTTTATTTTTTTTATTATATATTTTATAAGTTTCTTTAAAAATTTTATTATATATGCATAATTTTTATAAGCTATATATATTTCCATCATAGTAAATTCAGGATTATGTTTAGTAGAAATTCCTTCATTTCTAAAGTTTCTATTAATTTCAAAAATTTTTTCAAATCCTCCAATAATTAATCTTTTTAAATAAAGTTCTGGAGCAATTCTTAAATATAAATTTAAATTAAGTGCATTATGATAAGTAACAAAAGGTTTTGCTATAGCTCCTCCTGGAATATTATGCATCATAGGGGTTTCTACTTCTAAAAATTTTTTTTTTTTCATAAATTTTCTAATTAAATTAATAATTTTAATTCTTATATAAAAAATTTTTTTTGAATTTTTATTTGATATAAATTCTAAATATCTTTGTCTATATTTTTTTTCTTTATCAGATAGTCCATGAAATTTTTCTGGTAAGGATCTTAATGATTTAGTTAATAAAGAAATTTTTTGACATCTTACTGTTAACTCATTAGTTTTAGTTTTAAATAAAATTCCATTAACTTTAATTATATCTCCTAAATCTAATTTTTTTATTTTTAATCTAAATAATTTTTTTTTTATATCAGAAGAGTTTTTTTTTAAATATATTTGAATGTTTCCTTTCATATCTTGTATTACAAAGAAAATAGATTTGCCCATGATTCTTTTTTTTATAATTCTTCCATAAATATTTACAATGATTTTTAATTTTTCTAAAATATTTCTAGTTATTAGCTTATATTTTTTTTGTAAACTTTTTAAACAATTTTTTTGTTTGCATATATTTGGAAAATTAAATCCATTTTTTTTTAAAATTTTTAATTTTTTTTTTCTATTTTTTTGTTCAGTATTAATTTTTATTTTAAAATTTTTCATATTAATTTTCCTTTTTTAAATTTTTAATTACAAATTCATCTATATTTCCATCTAAAAAATTTTTTATATTTCTAGTTTCCATTCCAGTCCTTAAATCTTTTATTCTAGAATCGTCTAAAATATATGATCTTATTTGATTTCCCCAAGTGATATTAGATTTTTTATCTTCAATTTTTTTATTTTTTTGTTCTTTTTTTTTTATTTTCATTAAATATATTTTATATTTTATTTGTTTTAATGCATCTTTTTTATTTTTATGTTGAGATCTGTTATTTTGACATTTTGTTGTTATTCCAGTTGGGATATGTGTGATTCTTACTGCTGATTCTGTTTTATTGACATGTTGACCTCCAGCTCCTGAAGATTTATAAAAATTTATTTTAAGATTTTTTGAATTTATATCAACCTGAACTTTTTTTTTATTTTCGGGAGATACAAAAATTGAACTAAAAGATGTATGTCTTTTATTTTCAGAATTAAATGGGCTTTTTCTAATTAGTCTATGTACTCCACTTTCTGTTTTGAACCATCCAAATGCAAATTTACCAATTATTTTTATTGTAGAATATTTTATTCCATCGTTTTCATTTAAAGATTCTTCTATAATTTTAGTTTTAAAATTTTTTTTTTCAGACCATCTTAGATACATTCTTAGTAACATTTTTGCCCAATTTTGAGATTCTAAGCCACCAGATCCTGGTTGTATATCTACAAAACAATTTTTTTTATCATTTTTATGATTAAATATTCGATTAATTTCTATTAATTTTAATTTTTTTTTTATTTTTAAGATATCTACTTTTAATTCTTTTATTAAAGATAAATCTTTATATTTAAAAGATAAGTTTATAAATTTATGAATATCTTTAATCTTTTCATTTATTTTTTTTATATGTTTTATTTTTTTTTTAATTTTTATTTTTTTTTTATTTAATTTTTTTAAAATATAAAAATTTTTCCAATATTTAGGAAGATTAATTTTTTTAGAAATTTTTTTAATTTTTTTTTTTTTTTTTTTATAGTCAAAGATGTACTTTAAATTTTTGTATTTTTTTTTTTATTAGTAATATATCTTTTAAAATTTCTTTTTTAAGAGTCATTTATTTCCTTAAATTTTTATAAATATTTTAAATTTTGTTATATAAAGTTTGTTAATTTATTTTATAAATTTTTTTATTTTTTTTTTTTAAATATTAATATTTTTTAGATATTTTTAAGTTTATTTTATATAATTTATAATAATTATTATTATTTTTTTGCAATCTTTATTATATTATTATTTTAAATAAATGTATTGTTAAAAATGTTTATTTTATTTTATGATAATTAAAAGAAAATTAAATATTTTAAATGTTTTAAAATAATTTTAAAAATAAAAATATTTTTTAAAAAATTATATGAGTTTTATAAAAATTTTATGAAAAAAAATTATCTTCAAAAATCGCCGTTTATAACATTTTCTTCAAAAAAAATTTTTTTTTCTTTTATACATATAAAAAGTTTTGAAATTATTGAAGTAATAGGAAAAGATAGTCAAAAATATTTAAATAATCAATTTACTGCAGATTTAGATATTTTAAATAAGAATAAACATATTTTATGTGGACATTGTAATTATAAAGGAAAATTATTGAGTGTTTTAAGAGTTTTAAAAAAAAATTCTAAAAAATTTTTATATATGATAAAAAAAGATTTATATAATATTCATATGAAAACTATTAAAAAATATTCTATATTTTCACAAGTATGTTTTAAAAAAAAAAAATTTAAATTGTTAGGGATATTAGATTGTGAAATAAAAAAAAAATTGTTAAAGTATATTTTTTTAAACTTACCTAATAAAAAAAAATCAGTTTTATTTTTTAAGAAAGATATTATTTTATATATTGATAATCCTATAAAAAGATATTTATGTTTTTTATCAAAAAAAAGTTTTTTAAAAATAAAAAAAATTTTTCATAAAGAAAATTTTGTTAAAAATGATAATCAATGGGATGCTCTAGATATAGAGTCTAATATTCCAATTTTAAATATACAATCATCTAATATGTTTTTTCCTCAAGAAGTTAGTTTAAATAAAATTGATAATAGTATGAGTTTTAAAAAAGGTTGTTTTTGTGGTCAAGAAGCAATTTCTAGAATTCAGTATAAAGGAAATAATAAAAAAAATTTATTTTTTTTAATAGGAAAATTAAAAAAAAAATTTTTAATTCCTAAAGTTGGAGATTTAGTTTTTTTAAAAAAAAATAATTTTTTATATAAAAAAGGAATAGTATTAAATTCTTTGATTATAGAAAACAATCAAATTTGGATTCAAGCTATATTAAATAATTTTAATTTAGAAAACAAATTTTATTTTATTAAAAGAATAAAATTTTTTGTTCAATTAAAAAAAATTTAATATTATTTTAATTTTAATTTATTTAATTTAAAGTACGATAGAATGAAAACATTTGGAACTATTTTTATAATATCAGCTCCTAGTGGAGCTGGAAAATCTAGTTTAATTAAAAAATTTTTAGAAAGTAAATATTTAGATAATATTTATTCTTCAATTTCATATACTACTCGAGAGATTAGAAATGGAGAAATTGAAGGAGTTCATTATCATTTTGTTTCAAAAAAAAAATTTAAAAATTTAATAAATAAAAATTTTTTTTTAGAATATGCAAAAGTATTTAAAAATTTTTATGGAACTTCATTAAATTCTTTAAAAAAACTTTTAAAACAAGGAATAGATGTTTTTTTAGATATTGATTGGCAAGGAGCTAAAGAAATAAAAAAAAAAATTCCTAGTTCTAAAAGTATTTTTATATTACCTCCTTCCAAAAAAGATTTATATAAAAGATTAAAAAAAAGAAATCGTGATAAAAGAAATATTATTTTAAATCGTTTAAAAAATTCTTCTAAAGAAATTAGTCATTTATATGAATACGATTATTTGATCATTAATGATAATTTTAAAAAATCTTTAAAAGCTATAAAAAATATTATTTTATCTAATAGATTATTAATTAATCATCAAATTTTTAAAAATTTTAAATTAATAAAAAGTTTATTATTTTAAAAATTTTTTTATTTATTTTTATTTTTTTTTCTTATATAAATTTTTCTTTCATTTTCATTAATAATTTTTTTTCTTAATCTAATTGATTTAGGAGTTACTTCTATGAGTTCATCATTATTGATGAAACTTATAGATTGCTCTAAATTATAGTTTATAGGTTTAATTAATTGAATAGCTTCATCTGTTCCTGACGCTCTCATATTAGTTAATTTTTTACCTAATAAACAATTTACTGTTAAATCATTTGATTTGTTATGAATTCCAATGATCTGTCCTGTATATACTTTTACTCCATGATTAATAAATAGGTTTCCTCGTTTTTGCAAATTATATAAAGAAAAACCTACTGCTTTTCCAATCCCATTAGATATTAAGACTCCATTTCTTCTTTGACCAAGATCTAAGTTGATCATATTATCATAATGACTAAAAGAAGAAAAAAATAATCCTGTTCCAGATGTTATATTAATAAATTCTGATCTAAAACCTATTAAAGCTCTACTTGAAATTATATATTCTAATCTTACATTATTAGTATTTTTTGAAGACATATTTTTTAATATAGCTTTTTTTCTTCCTAATGCTTCCATTACAAAACCTTGATATTTTTCTTCAAAATCTAATATTAAATATTCAAATGGTTCTTGTTTCTTTCCTAATTTAGATTTTTTAAAAATTACTGTTGGTCGAGATACTTCTATTTCATATCCTTCTCTTCTCATATTTTCGATTAAAATAGATAAATGTAATTCTCCTCTTCCAGAAACACTAAAAGTATTAGAATCTTTAGTTTCTTCAAACTCTAAAGCAATATTTTTTAAAGTTTCTTTTTTTAATCGTTTTAAAATTTTTCTAGAAGTAACATATTTTCCTTCTCTCCCTGAGAATGGAGATGTGTTAACTGAAAAAAACATTTTTACTGTAGGTTTATCTATTGTAATAGGGGGTATGATAATTTCATTTTTTAAATCACAGATTGTATCAGAAATATTTAAATTTTCAATTCCAGTAATTGCAATTATTTCTCCAGAATATGCTAGCGGAACATTAACTTTTTTTAATCCAGAATATGTAAGAATTTTTTTTATTGTTCCAAATTTATTTTTTTTTTCTTTATTTATTATTTTAACATTTTGATTTTTTTTTAATATTCCGCTCATTATTCTGCCAATTCCAATTCTACCTAAATAATTGTCATATTCAATTTGTGAAATTTGCATTTTAAAAAATTTTTTTATGTTATTTTTAGGCTTAGGAGTATGTTTAACAATAGTTTTTAATAAAGGAAACATATTATTTTTTATTTTGTTTAAATCTAATCCAGATTGGCCTAAAATTGCTGAAGCATATACAATAGGAAAATCTAATTGTTCATCATTAGCATTTAAATCAACAAATAAGTCAAAAATTTGATCAACTACCCAGTTTGGTCTTGCATTTTTCCTATCAATTTTATTGATTACTAATATTGGTTTAATTCCATATTGAAACGATTTTTCAGCTACAAATCTTGTTTGAGGCATAGGGCCATCTAATGCATCTACTACTAATAAAACTGAATCTACCATAGATAAAATTCGTTCAACTTCTCCTCCAAAATCAGCATGACCTGGTGTATCTACAATGTTAATTTTATATTTTTTCCAAAAAATAGAAGTATTTTTTGCTGTTATGGTAATTCCTCTTTCTTTTTCTAAGTCATTAGAATCCATAATTCTGTTATATTCTTCACTATAATTCTTAAAAGTAGTAGAATGTTGTAATAATTTGTCTACTAAAGTTGTTTTTCCATGATCAACATGTGCTATAATCGCGATATTTCTTAAATTATTATTCATATTTTTTCTTTATTTTTTTATTTTAATAAAAATTAATTATAATTTTAATTTAAAAATATTTTTTATTTTTAAAATTAATTCTTAGGTATATTATTATGAATTTAAATTATCATTCAATATCTTTTTTAAAAAGTTTTTTAAAATTTAAAAAAATTAATATTAATATAGGATCAGAAATAGCTTTGTTAGGTTACTCTAATGTAGGTAAATCTACTTTAATTAATGCTCTTTCAAATAATAAAAGATTATCAAAAACTAGTAAAAATCCAGGTCAAACTAAATTAATAAATTTTTTTAAAATTAATAAATTTTTTAGAATTGTAGATCTTCCTGGTTATGGATATTCTAAAAATTCTAAAAAAGTACAAAAAAAATATAATTTAGAAGTTAATAAATATATTAAAAATAGATTTTGTTTATTTGGTGTTATTTTATTAATGGATATTCGAAATCCTTTAAAAATAATAGATATAGATTATTTAAAAATTTCATTAAAAAAAAAATTAAAAATTTTAATTTTATTAAATAAAGTAGATAAAATTAAAAATTTTAAAAGAAAGTTAATTTTTAAATATGTTTCTTTTAAAATATATAAAAAATTTAATAAAAAAATTAAAATTTGTTTTTTTTCTTTTAAAGAAAAAATTTTTATTAATAAATTAAAAAATAAAATTTTTTGTTGGTATAAAAATTGTAAAACTTTAAACAACAAATTTTAAAAATTTTTTAAATTTTTCCAATTTTTTCCAAATTTAATATTAATTTTTAAAGGAACTAAAAAAAAAGTATTTTTTTCCATAATTTTTTTTATTTTTTTACAAGATTTATATAAAATACTTTTTTTTATTTCAAAAATTAATTCATCGTGTAACTGTAAAATTATTTTTATTTTTTTTTGTAATTTTTTTTTTTTTATCCAAGAGTATAATTTAATCATTGCAATTTTTATAATCTCGGAAGCAGATCCTTGAATTGGTGCGTTATTTTTAGTTCTTTGAATATATTGACTATATAAAAAATTTTTTTTATTTTTTAAAATAGGAATTAATAATTTTCTATTAGCTATAGTATAAACATAATTTTTTTTATTATTTTGTTTTTTAAAATACATTTTTATTTTTGAGTATTTTTTGAAATATTTATCTATATATTTTTGAGATTTTTTTAAATCTTTATTAATTAATTGAGAAAGACCAAAAGAAGTAATACCATATATCAATCCAAAATTAATATTTTTAGCAATTTTTCTGTGTTTTTTTGTTATTTTTTTTTTTTTTAATTTAAAAATATTCATTGCTGTTTTTAAGTGTAAATCTTTATTTTTCATAAATATTTTTAATAAATTTTTATCTTGAGATAGATGGGCTAATATTCTTAATTCTATTTGAGAGTAGTCAGCGGAAACAATATAATAATTAGGTTTAGCTATAAAAGATTTTCTTAAAAAATTTGCTTTTTTTTTGTTGTTAGGAATACATTGTAAGTTTGGATTTCTAGAAGATAATCTTCCTGTAGTGGTAATTGTTTGATAATAACAAGTGTGTATTTTTTTAGTTTTTTGATTAATTTTTTTTAATAAAACATTAATATATGATGATTTTATTTTATACAATTCTCTGTATTTTATAATTATTTTCGCTAATTTATTTTTATAAGACAATTTTTTTAAAATTTTTTTATTTAAACAAATTTTTCCAGTTTTAGTTTTTTTTAAATTTATAACATTATTTTCATTAATTAAAGCTTTTTTTACATCATTATAAGATCGTAAATTAAATTTTTTTTTATTTAAAGTATATGCTTGTTTTTTTATTTTAATTAGTTTTAATGATATATTTTTTTTTTTTCTTTTTAAATTTTTTAAATTTATTAAAAATCCATTTTTTTCAATTTTATACAATATTTTTGATAATGGAAAATCAATCTTATAATAAATTTTTTTTATAATTGGAAATTTTTTAATTTTTTTTTTTAAAATTAAATATAATTTTAATATTTTATAAGAACTTTTTAAATTTTTATAGTTATAAAAAAATTTTTTTTTTTTTTTACATATATTTTTATTTATCCAATATTTATACATTTTATCAAGTTTATGATGATTTTTAAAAATATTATTAATTAAATATGAAATTAACATAATATCTAAAAAATTTTTTTTTATTTTAATGTTATTTTTTTTAAAATAAAAAAAATTTTTTTTTAAATTATGTACTATTATTTTTATTTTAAAATTTTCTAATATTTTTTTAATTTTTTTAAAAAAATATTTTTCTTTTATATATAAATTTTTTAAATATTTTTTATTTTTGTAAGAAATATAAAAAATTTTTTTTAAACAAATAGATAAAAAGATTCCTATAATTTTTTTTTTATTTTTTTTAAAACTAAATGAAATAATTTTAATATTTTTATTTATTTTTCGAATAAATTTTTTTAATTTTTTTTTTTTTTTTATTTTAATAATTTTGATTATTTTTTTCATTTTTTTATTTTAAAAAATTTTTTTTTAAAAAAAATTTTTTTAAAGATTTTAAATTATATTTTTGAAATAAACAAAATAATTTCTTTAATTTTATTTTTTTTAATTTTATTTTTTTTTTATATTTTTTTATAAAGATATTTTTTTTTATAGTAGTTAATTTAAAATATAAAAAAATTTTTTTTTTATTTTTAATAAATATTTTATTAAATTTTATAGAATTTCTAAATTTAATTTTTTTTAAATTATTTAAATTTTTATAAATTTTTTTTAAAGAATTATATTTTTTAAGAATTTTAACAGCGCTTTTTTTTCCAATTCCAGGAGCTCCTGGAATATTATCAGATTTATCTCCAACTAATGATAAATAACAACTAATGGTTTTTGGAGCAATTCCAAATTTTTTTTTTATTTCTTTTATTCCTAAAATTTTATTTTTAAAATTTAAAATTTTTACATTTTTTTTAATTAATTGACATATATCTTTGTCTGATGTGCAAATTAATATTTTATATTTTAATTTAGATTCTTTTTTAATTATTGTTCCAATTATATCATCTGCTTCAATTTTTGGAATTCTTAAAATAGGAAAACCTAAACATTTAATAATATTTAATAATGGTTTTATTTGATTTTTTAAATCAATAGGCATTTTTAATCTGTTAGATTTATATGGTTTATATATTTTTTTCCTAAAATTTTTAGAAGGATGATCAAATACAAAAATAATATTTTTCGGAGAATATATTTTTATTAAATTTTTAATTAATTTTAAAATTCCATAAATAACACCTGTTGGTTTATTTTCATGATTTTTTAAATTTTTAAAAATATAATAATACCTGTATAAATAATTATTTCCATCAATTATTATTATAATTTTTTTTTTAAAAGATTTCTTATTCTTGATTTTATATTTCATTTTTTATTTCTAAATTATTAAAAAATAATTTTATAATTATAAAATTTATTTTTTTATTTTTTTATTTTAAAAAATTTTTATTAAATTTTTTTAATGTACAATATTTGATGTATCTTTTTTTAATAAATAATCTATTATATTTAAATATTTATTTAATGCATCTTGTTTTTTTATAAATGGAACGCATTCTGAAGAAATTAAATATTTTCCATAAATTAATAATGATGGAACAGAATATATTTCGGATTGATTAAAGAATGTATTTTCTTTATTAATAGCTAAAGCTAGAATTGAAGAATTCCATAATTTATCAAAATTTTCAGTTTTAAGATTTATTATATGAACAAACAATTTTTTTATTTGATCTATATTATTAATTTTTTCTTGTGAAATATGAAATAAAAAATCATTTGTTTTTTCTTCTTGATTAATTATTTTTCCTATATTCCATATTTTTGAAATAGTAATATTATAATCATTATGAACTAGTGAAACATAATATTTTTCAACTTTAATTTTAAATTTTTGTTCTATCGCTTGATATAAATAATTATTATGTTGTTTTATACAATATGGGCAATTAAACGAAAAAAAAAGTATTATTTTAGGACATTCATGAATAGGATTATTTGTTTTAAAGTAGTCTTTTCCTTCTATAATTGGATCGAAAACGTTATTTTTTTTAATTTCTGATAATACTGGTTTTATTAAATTTGAATATGTTGTATTTTTTATATTTAATTGAAATTTAAACATTAAAGTTAAGTTAAATAACAAAATAACTAAAAAAATATAAAATTTATGAATTATTTTTTTCATTATTTTTCATTCCTGTATAAATAATATAAAAATTTTTTATTTTTTTATTTTAAAAAGTAATTATTTTATTAAAAATTTTTAATAATAATATTTATTATTTTTAAATTAAATTTTTTATATAATTAATTTATAATTTTATAAAATAATTTTATAAATTTTTTTAATTTTTTTTTATGTTTTGTTAACATAAAAAAATAAAAATAAGAATATTATTCTTATTTTTATTAATTATATTATAATTATAAATAAATTTTTTTAATAAATTTGTTAAATTTAAAATAATTAAAAAATTTAAAAATATTAAATTTATTTTTAAGATTTTAAAATTTTAGTTCTAGTTTTCCTTTATATGGAGCTATTTTATTTCCTAAATAATTTTCAATTCTAATTAGTCTATTATATTTTGCTATTCTTTCAGATCTACTCATTGATCCTGTTTTAATTTGACCTGCGGATGTTCCAACAGATAAATCTGCTATTGAAGTATCTTCAGTTTCTCCAGATCTATGTGATATAATTACATGATAATTATTTTTTTTTGCAATTTTTATTGTTTTTAATGTTTCTGTTAATGTACCAATTTGATTTAATTTAATTAAAATTGAATTTGCAATATTTTTTTTTATTCCATATTTTAAAAGTTTAGGATTCGTTACAAATAAATCATCTCCTACAATTTGTATTTTTTTTCCCAAAATTTTTGTTTGATAAAAAAATCCTTTCCAATCTGATTCATGTTGACCATCTTCAATTGAAGAAATTGAATATTTTTTTGTAAGATTTTGTAAATATTTTGTAAATTCATATGAATTAAATTCTTTTTTTTCTTGATTTAATACATAAGTTTTTTTTTTTTTGTTAAAAATTTCTGATGCTGCGCAATCAATTGCAAAATTAATATCTTTTTTTATTCTATATCCTGATTGTTTTACTGCTTTGTTTAATAATTTAAAAACTGATGAATTTGATTTTAAATTAGGAGCAAAACCACCTTCATCACCTACATTCGTACTTATATTTTTTTTTTTTAAAATTATAGATAAATTAAAAAATATTTCAGAACATACTCTTATTGCATTTTTAAAACTTTTAGAATTAATAGGTTGAATCATAAATTCTTGTATATCTAAATTATTATTAGTATGTTGACCTCCATTAATAATATTTACCATAGGTAAAGGCATAGAATATTGTTTTGGGGTATTATTTAATTCAGAAATATGTTGAAAAAATGGAACATTTTTAAATAATGCAGATGCTTTAGCGTTAGCTAAAGATATAGCTAAAATTGTATTTGCCCCTAGATATGATTTATTTTTAGTATCGTCTAATTCAATCATTATATTATCAATTTTTTTTTGATCTCTAGAATCTTTTTTAAATAATTTTGGAAAAATTACATTTTTAATTAAAAAAATAGATTTTTTTAAACCTTTTCCAAAATATCTTTTCTTATCATTATCTCTTAACTCTAAAGCTTCTCTAGATCCTTTAGATGCTCCAGAAGGTGAAGAAGCTATACCTATATGTCCACTGTTTAGATGAACTTCTGCTTCTATTGTAGGAACACCTCTTGAATCAATTATTTCTCTTCCAAAAATTTTTTTTATATATGGCATACTTTCTCCTTAAATAAATTTTATTTTTTTTAATTTTAAAAGTTTTTTTAAAATTCATAATTTTTTAAGAAAATTTTTTATAAATAATTTTATTTTAATATTTTTTTT
The DNA here is from genome assembly GCF_964020165.1 of Buchnera aphidicola (Drepanosiphum platanoidis). Classification (NCBI taxonomy): domain Bacteria; kingdom Pseudomonadati; phylum Pseudomonadota; class Gammaproteobacteria; order Enterobacterales; family Erwiniaceae; genus Buchnera; species Buchnera aphidicola. Next base: position 132,494 of record NZ_OZ026537.1, on the reverse strand, counting down.
ATACTTTTTATTATTAATAAAGTTTTAATTTTAAAATTTTTTAAATATAATTTTTTAATATTATTTAAATATAAAATTTTTAATAAATATAATAAAATATATTTTTTTAATCAAAAAAATTTAATTTTTAATTTTAATAAATTTATTTTATAATATTTTTTATTTTTTTTTAAAAATAAATAATTTTTTTATATAATTTATTTTTATTATTTTATATATTATGTAATAGTAAAATTTGAAATTTAAGTACAATTATATTTTAGTATTTTATTTTTTTATTTCAAACTTACAGTTTGATTAAAAACTGTTATTTTTTTATTGTCTGTATTTTTTTTATCTAAAATAAAATATCCTTCTCTTTCAAATTGATAATTTTTTATATTTTTTTTTTTAAACAATGATTTTTCTATAAAACCTTTTTTTGTAATAATTGATTTTTTGTTCACATATTTTAAATAATTTTTTTGAGATTCTGGATTTGTAATATTAAAAATTGGTGAAAATAAATGAAATTCTGCTTTTTTTGTATTGTTTTTTGAAATCCAGTGGATAACTCCAGATACTTTTCTATTTTTAGGATTTTTATTTAATGTTTTTTTATCATATGTACAATATATTTTTTTTATTTTTCCTAAATAATTTTTTTTTATTTTTATAGCTTTAATAACATACGAGTAGCGTAATCTAATTTCTTTATGTATAGAAAGTTTTCTAGAATTTTTTATTTTATTATTTTTAAAATCTGACCTATCTATATAAATATATTTACTAAAATAAATAGTTCTTTTCCCTAATTTTTTATTTTGAGGATGATTTAGTATTTTTATTTTTTCTATTAAGTTATCAGGATAATTTGTAATAATTATTTTAATAGGATTTAATACAGCCATATATCTAAAAGATTTTTTATTTAAATCTTTTCTTATACAATGCTCTAAAAAAGATATTTTAATTAAATTATTTTGTTTTGTTACACCTATTTTTTTACAAAAATTTTTTATAGATTTTGGAGTATAACCTCTCCTTTTTAAGCCAGAAATTGTAGGCATTCTTGGATCATCCCACCCATCTACAATTTTTTTTTTAATTAAATTTTTTAATTTTCTTTTTGATAGTATTGTGTACTCTAAATTTAATTTAGAAAATTCATATTGTGTTGATTTAAATTTAATATTTATATTATTTAATATCCAATTATATAAAATTTTATTATCTAAAAATTCTAATGTGCATATAGAATGAGTGATTTTTTCTATAGAGTCTGAAATACAATGAGTAAAATCATAAGTGGGATATATGTTCCATGTATTTTTAGTTCGATGATGTTTAAAAAATTTTATTCTATATAAAACTGGATCTCTCATAATTATTTGAGAAGAGTGCATATTTATTTTTGCTCTTAAACAAACTTCACCTTCTTTAAAATATCCTTTTTTCATTTTTTTAAATAACCATAAATTTTTTTTTATACTTTGGTTTCGATAAGGACTATTTTTTCCAACAGTTGTTAATGTTCCTCTATATTTTTTAATTTCTTTTTTATTTAGTTGATCTACATAAGCCAGATTTTTTTTGATTAAAATTAATGCATAATTATAAATTTTTTTAAAATAATTTGAAGCATATTTTATTTTTTTGTTCCATTTATAACCTAGCCATTTAATTTCTTTTATTATATTTTTTATATATTTTTTTTTTTCTTTTTCTGGATTTGTATCGTCAAAACGTAAATTGCATTTTCCTTTAAATAATTTTGAGATATGAAAATTTAAAAATATAGATTTTGCATGGCCTAAATGTAAGTATCCATTTGGTTCTGGAGGGAATCTAGTTCTAATAATTTTGTATTTTTTTTTTTTTAAATCTGATTTTATAATTTTAAAAATAAAATTTTTTATTTTTTTTTTCATTTTTTTGTTAGTTACAAAAAGTTAAACTATGTGTATTTTATAAAAATTAAATTTATAAAAAATTTAAATATCATTTTATTTAAATTTGTTTATATAATATTTTTTATTTAATTTAGAAAAATAAAGATTTTATGTTAAAATAATATTGTATTAAGTAATTACTAATTATATTTTGTATTTTAAATATTTATTTATTATATTAATAATTATATATATAATATATTATATATAATATATTATGATTTAATAATTTATATTTTATTATATAATTTTTTATTATTAAAATAATTTAAATTTTTTAATAATAAAAAATAATTATTTTATATTTTTTATAAATTATTTTTTTAAAATTTTTATAAAAAAATTTATAAAAAAAATAGCTATGTAGCTCAGTTGGTTAGAGCGCAGCACTCATAACGCTGAGGTCATGGGTTCAAATCCCATCATAGCTAAGAATAATTTATTAAATGTTCTATTATTTATTTTTAATTAAATAAAGTTATTAAAAATATTTATTTTATTATTTTATTATTTTTTTTTATTATTTTTTTTAAGTTTTTTTTAAAAGCGGAGGTGGCGAAACTGGCAGACGCACCAGATTTAGGTTCTGGCACTTTTAAAAAAGTATACGAGTTCGATTCTCGTCCTCCGTAAAATTGTATAATTTTTTATTTTTTTAATAAAATATTTATATATTAATAAATATTTGAATTATAATATATTTAATATACATTTTTTAAATTTTAAAAAAATATTAAATATTTTTTATTTTTTTAAGTTTATAATTTGCTTTAATATAATAAATTTTTTATAATTAATATAATTTTTTTAATATAAATTTTGGGGTATAGCCAAGAGGCTTAAGGCACCGGTTTTTGATACCGGCATCCCTGGTTCGAATCCAGGTACCCCAGAAAAAAAAATTTTATTTTTTATTATTTATATGAATTTAATATTTATTATTTTAAAAAATATGTTTATTAATAATACATAATTAATCCTTTATTATTTATCATAATAGTTAGTTTAAATTTAAATTAATAAAATAATTTTATGAAAAAAAAAATTCAAAATAAATTAAAAAAAAATGTAGCTTTAAATGTTATAAAATATATAAAAAAAAATATGTTTTTGGGAATTGGAACAGGCTCTACAATTAATTTTTTAATAAATGAGGTTAATAGTTACAAAAATTTAGTAAAAGGAATAGTATCATCATCTAAGATGACAACAAATCTATTAAAAAGAAATAATGTTAATAACATTTATAAGATTAATAAAATTGATAGAATTAATTTATATATTGATAGTGCAGATGAAGTAAATTTTAATTTTGATATGATTAAAGGAGGAGGAGGGGCATTAACAAGAGAAAAAATAGTTTCACATTATTCAGATTATTTTATATGTATAGTTGATTCAACTAAAATTGTAAAAAAATTTAATAAGTTTCCTCTTCCGATCGAAATATTACCTTTTGCTTTAAATTATATAAAAAAAGAATTAATAAAAATTAATAAAAATATTTTATTTTCTGTAAGAAAAAATTTTATTACTGATAATGGAAATTTAATTTTAGATGTTAAAAATTTAGATTTAAGTAATCCCAAATATATAGAAAAAAAATTAAATAATCTTCCTGGAATTGTTTCATCAGGAATTTTTTCTATTAGAAAACCTGATTTATTATTAATTAGTACTTTTGATGGAATTAAAAAAATAAAAATAAAAAATAAAAATACTCTAAAAAGTTTAAAACTTTAAAAATATTATAAACAATAATATTAATAATATAATTTAGATAAATTTTTATCTTTATTACATTGAATAATTGAAATTGCTACAATACTTGCGGTTTCTACTCGTAAAATTCTGTTTCCTAAATTAATTTGATAAAAATTTTTTTTTTTACATAATTTAAGATCTTCTTTACAAAATCCTTTTTCAGATCCTACTAATAACATTATTTCACAATTTTTTGTAATAATTTTTTGTATATTTGTTTTATTTTGATAATTTTTATAAAAATCACAAAAAATTTTTTTAATATTTTTATTATTTTTACTTTTTTTATTTATCCACTTTAATAATGTTGTTGGTAAATTAATTTTAGTTATTTTATTTCTGTTACATTGTTCACTAGAAGAAATAGAAATTTTTTTTAATCGTTTAAAAATTTTGTTATTATTAAAATATTTTTTTGAATTTTTATAAAGTATTGGAGTAATAGAAGTTATTCCTAGTTCAGAAGATTTTTGTACAATCCAATCCATTTTTTTTTTTGCACATATTAATTGCCCCAAATGAATTTTTATTTTTGATTCATTATTTTGATAAATTTTTTTTTTTATTATAATTTTTATTATTTTTTTTTTTAGACTTTTGATTATTCCTATAAAATAATAATTTGTATTATTAAAAATATTAATTTTTTTATTTTTTTTTAATTTTAATACATTTTTTATATGATGATAATTTTTTTTAATTTTTATAATTTTATTTATTTTTATATTTTTTTTATTTATAAAAAATTTTGATATTTTTTTATTTTTTAATTTCATACATTTGTTTTATAGTAAAATAATTTTTTTACAAAAATTTTTTATTTTAATATTTTTTTTTATTTAAATTTTTTTTTAATATATATTATATTTAAATTTATAATATGTATATTATTTTGTTAATAATGTATTTATAAATTTTTTTTTATTTTATGCATCCGGTAGGATTTGAACCTACGACCTCTCGGTTCGTAGCCGAGTGCTCTATCCAACTAAGCTACGGATGCATATTTTTTTTTTAAATAATATTTTTATAAAATTTTTTTGATGAGAGAGGGATTCGAACCCTCGATGCATTTTTTATAATACATACTCCCTTAGCAGGGGAGCGCCTTAAGCCTCTCGGCCATCTCACCTAAGAATATTTTTTAAAAAAAAATTAACTATATAATTAATATAAAAAATAATTTTTTATAGATTAATTATTTATTTTTTCTCTACATCTTGTCATTGTTTTTTTAATAAGTCAATTTTTTTGATTTTTTATTTAGTTTTATTTTTTATTCATTTAATTTCTTTAGATTTATTTTTTATATTTTGTTTTTCTTTTTGAATTTTATTATAAATTTCTTCTCTATGTACAGCAATTTTTTTAGGAGCATCTACTCCAATTCTTACTTGATTCCCTTTAATTCCTAGAACAGTTACTTTTATTTCGTCACTAATTATAAGAGATTCTCCAATTCTTCTAGTCAAAATTAACATTTCTATCTCCTTGAGAATATTAAACTTAATTCCTAATTATGATTTATTTGAAAATAAATGTAATATTTATGATTATGATACAAAATTATATTGATTTAAAAACATTTTTAAATTTTATTAATTTTTTTATTAAATATTTTTTAATATTTTTTATGATTTTATTTAATTTAATATTTTTTTTTGTAAACCCTCCTTCCGCTGATATTAAATTTCCGCCTCCTTTTCCAAAATTTTTATTTAAAATTTTTTTTAATATTTTATTTGCTTGAATATATTTTGAAAATTTTTTTTTGACATTAATAATTATGTTAGTATTATTAACTGATTGATTAATTAAAGCAACAACAATAATTTTAGGATTTTCTTTTATTTTGTTTATTATTTTTCTTAATAATTTTATATTTATATTTTTTATGATTTTACAAATAAAATAAATTTTTTTTTTTTTATTAGATTTTTTAATTAAATTTTTTACAATTTGTTTAATATATTTTTGTTCTATTATTTTAATATTTTTATATGTTAAATTTATTATTTTTAATTTTTTTTTACAGATTTTTACTATTTCAGAGGAATTACAATTAAATAAATTTTTTATAGAGTTTATTTTTTTTGAATTTTTTAATATTTTCTTTATAGCCTCTTTATTAGTGACTGCTTTTATTCGATATGTGTTAGAAGCTATTTTAATTATTTTTTTGATAATAAAAACATTAATTTCTTTTGTATTATGAACATGTGTTCCACCACATAATTCTTTGGAAAAAGAACCTATTTTTACTCCTCTTACTTTATGTTTATTATATTTTTTATTAATAATTGTTTTATATTTTAGTTTTTTAGATTTTTTTAATGTTAAATTACAAACTTTTATTGCATAATTTTTTCTAATTTTTTTATTTATTTCTTTTTCAATTTTTTGCTGTTTTTTAAAATTTATTTTTTTTTCATATAAAAAATCAAATCTTATTTTTTTTGAATTTATAGAAGATCCTTTTTGATAAATTTTTTTTTTTAAAATTTTTTGTAGTGCATAATTTAATAAATGAGTACATGTATGGTTGATAGAGATTAAATTTCGTTTTTTTTTATTTATTTTTAAAATTACTTTAGAATTTTTTAAAAATTTTCCAGAAATCATTTTTCCTATATGAACAATTATTTTTCCTATTTTTTTAGTTTTTTTAACTTTGAAAATATTTTTTTTTTTTAATTTTATAAGTCCAGAATCACCTATTTGACCTCCTGATTTTCCGTAAAATACAGTTTTGTCTAAAATAATTTGAGCTTTTTCTCCTTTTTTTATTTTTTTTGTTTTTTTATAATTAATAAAAATTTTTTTTATAATAGATTTTGTTTTATATTTTTTATATCCTAAAAATTTAGTTTTTTTATTACCAAGATTATAAATATCTTTATTATTTTTAAAATTTTTATTATTAGATTTTTTTTTTTGATTATTTATATATTTTTTTAATTTTTTTATATTTATATATATTTTTTTTTTTTTACAAATTTCAATTGTAATATCTATAGGAAATCCTAAAGTGTCATATAAATAAAAAATAAAATTACTTTTTATTTTATTATTTTTTAATTTTTTTATTTTTATTTTTAACAAATTTAATCCAGATTTTAAAATTTTTAAAAAATTTTTTTCTTCTTTTTTTAAAATTTTTATGATTATTTTTTTATTTTTACAAATTTTTTTACTTTCTGATTTCATTGATTTGATTAATGTAGGTAATAATTTATATAAAAAAGGATTTTTAATTTTGTTAAAGAATCCATGCGTTACCGCTCTTCTAATAATTTTTCTTAAAATATATCCTTTTTCTTCATTTGAAGGTAAAATATGATCAGAAATAATAAAACAAATTGCTCTAAAATGATCTGCAATTATTTTTGTAGATTTATTTAATATTTTATTTTTACTTAAAGCTATGATATGTTGAATTAAATTTTTAAATATATCTGTATCATAATTTGAATTTACTTTTTGTAAAACAGCAGAGATTCTTTCTAATCCCATTCCAGTATCAATTGAAAAAATTGGTAATTTTTCTATTTTTCCGTGTATAGTTTTGTTAAATTGAATAAAGACTATATTCCATATTTCTAAAAATCTGTTTTTTTGAGATTTAAAATCTTTAAAATTTTTACATTTTTTTTTATTTTTATAAAAATAATCATAAAATATTTCTGTAGATGGTCCGCATAATCCATATTTTCCCATTTTCCAAAAATTATCTGAATTAAATTTTTTATTTTTTTTGTCTTTAACTTTAATAATTCTATTTTTAGAAATTTTAATAATATTTTTCCATATTTTATATGTTTCGATATCTTCATAATATACAGTAATTAATAATTTTTTTTTATTTATATTAAACCATTTTTTATGAGTTAGTAGCTCCCAAGCATATAGAATTGCTTCTTTTTTAAAATATGAACCAAAACTAAAATTTCCTAACATTTCAAAAAATGTATGATGAATATTTGTGTTTCCTACTTGATTAATATCATTATGTTTCCCTCCAGTTCTCAAACAATATTGTATAGTAGCAATTTTAGAATATTTTATGTTAGAATTTCCTAAAAAAAATTTTTTAAATTGGTTCATTCCTGCATTAGCAAATAATAGAGATTTATCAGTGTTTAACAATAAAGAATTTCCTGAAAATATTTTATGATTTTTTTTTTTAAAAAATTTTAAAAAAATTTTTCGAATTTTATTTGAAGAGATCATATAAAAAATTACCTAAATAATATTGTTTTTAAATTTTATTAAATTTTTAATAAAAAATTTTTTAATAATTAAAAATTAAGGACTATATTTTTTGAAAAAAAAAATTGTTACATTACAAAAAGTAATTAAAAAAAATTCTTATATTAATCAGAGATTAGATAAAATATTATCTAAAATTTTTCCTAATTACTCTAGAAGTTGTTTTAAAAAATGGATTTTAAAAGGTTATGTTTCTATTAATGGAAAAATAGTTAATATTCCAAAAAAAAAAATAATGTTATTAGATAAATTGGTAGTTAAAGGAAGAATTTATACAAAAACATTTTATCCAGAAAAAATTTTTTTAAATATAATTTACGAAGATAAATATTTAATGATTATAAATAAACCATGTAATATGGTGGTTCATCCTGGTTATGGAAATGAAAATAAAACTCTTTTAAATGGATTATTATTTTATAATAATTTATTAAAATTAGTTCCAAGAGCTGGTATTGTTCATCGTTTAGATAAAAATACAACAGGTTTATTAATTATTGCTAAAACTATAAAAACTTATTTTTTATTGCAAAAAATGTTAAAATTCAGAAAAATTTATAGAGAATATCGAGCTATTGTAAATGGAAGTTTATTTGGGTCTGGAAGTATAAAAGTTCCAATTAGTAGGCATTTTTTTAACCGAACAAAAATGTCTGTTTCTATTTTTGGAAAATTATCTAAAACATATTATACAGTATTAGAAAATTTTCCTTATCATACTTTATTAAAAATTTTTTTAAAGACTGGAAGAACACATCAAATTAGAGTACATATGTTGTATTTGAATTATCCTATTTTAGGTGATCCTTTATATAAAAAAAAATTGTTTTTTAATAAATATTTAAATCATAAAACTTTAAACATATTAAATAATTTTAAACGACAAGCTTTACATGCATATAAATTAAAATTTTTACATCCTATAACTAAAAAAATTATTAAAATAAAATCTTTGTTACCTGAAGATATGCAAAAAATTATTTTTTATTTGAGAAATAATAAACAAATTTAAATTTTTTTATTAATAAAATTTGAATTTTTTGTCACTTTCTCAAATTGAGAAAGTGTTTTTAAATAAGAAGAATAAAATTTTTTATTTTTTACATAATCTTTTGACTGCACTTTTTAAAGCCCAAAAATAGCCATCTGTTCCTAATCCACAAATTATTCCTTTAGAAATATCAGAAAACCAAGAATGACATCTAAAATGTTCTCTTGAATAAATATTAGAAATATGTACTTCTATAAAAGGAATATTCACAGATAATAATGCATCTCTTAAGGCAATACTAGTATGCGTAAAAGCAGCTGGATTAATTATGATATAATCAATAGAATTTTTAGAATCGTGTATTTTTTGAATTAAAGAATGTTCTGCATTAGATTGAAAATGTATTAAATTAGTATTTAATAATTTTGCTTTTTTATTTAATTGATTAAGTAAATCTAATAATGATAATTTCCCATAAATTTTTTTTTCTCTAGATCCTAATAAATTTAAATTTGGACCATTTATTATTAGTATATTAAATTTTTTTTTCATAGTAATTTTTATAAATAAATTTTTTATTATTATCAAATGTATAGTATATAAGTATATTATGAATTATTATAATTATTTTATTTAATTTTTATAAAATTATAAGTTATATAAAATATTAAATGAAGAGTATAGCATTTAATTATTATATTAAATTTTTAAATTTATTTATAATTATTATTTTTTAGGAGACAAAATATATGATTTTAAATATTGTAAAAAATGAATTATTAGATAAAAATAAGATTAAAGAAGAAGACATTTTTTCAGTTCTTTCAGATTTTTCATCAAGTAAAATAAATTATTCTGATATATATTTTCAATTTAAAAATAGTGAATCTTGGGTTTTAGAAGATTCTATTATAAAAAATGGAAGTTATAATATTGATCAAGGAATTGGTATGAGAATAATTTATAAAAAAAAAATAGGATTTTCTTATTCAAATGAGATTACTTTAGATAGTTTAACAGATCTTTCTAAATCTTTAAAAAATGTTTTTGATTGTAATAAATCTTCAAAAAAAATAATTATTAAACCTATAATTTCATTAAAAAAAAGAAATTATTTTTATGGTTATAAAAATCCTTTAGATAATTTATCTAATAATAAAAAAATAAATATATTAAAAATTATTGATTTTACAAGTAGATCTTATAGCTCAAAAATTGTTCAAGTAAGAGCAAAATTGTTTGGATCATATGAATATGTACTAGTGGCATCTACTGATGGAATTTTTAGCGCTGATATTAGACCTTTAGTTAATGTTTCCATTGAAGTTTTAGCTGAAAATAAAGGAAGAAGTGAAATTGGTTTAAGTGGAGGAGGATCTAGAAATTTATATGATTATTTTTTTTCTAAAAATAATTTAAAGGAAACTTTATTACAACATTGGTCTAAAGAAGCTTGTAGAATAGCGATTCTAAATTTGTCAGCTAAAACAGCTCCATCTGGAACATATCCAGTAGTTTTAGGTTCTGGATGGCCTGGAGTCTTATTACATGAAGCAGTAGGGCATGGTTTAGAAGGAGATTTTAACAGAAAAAAAATATCAAATTTTTCAAATAAAATGGGATCTAAAGTAGCTTCAAAATTATGCACAATAGTAGATAATGGAACTTTAAAAAATGCTATAGGTTCTGTTAATATAGATGATGAAGGAATTTCTGGAATGAAAAATGTTTTAATTAAAAATGGTATATTAAAAAAATATATGCAAGACAAATTTAATTCATTTTTAATGGGCTTAAACATTACTGGTAATGGAAGAAGGCAATCTTATGCCCATTTACCATATCCTAGAATGACAAATACATACATGTTATCAGGAACTTCTAACTTTAAAGAAATTATTGAAAGTATCGATTATGGAATTTATGCTGTTAATTTTAGTGGAGGACAAGTCGATATAATTACTGGAGAATTTGTTTTTTCTACATTAGAATCTTATTTGATTTGTAAAGGAAAAATTTTATATCCAATAAAAAAAGTTACTTTAATTGGATCTGGAATAAAAATTATGAATTCCATTTCAATGGTAGGAAATGATTTAAAAATGGATTCAGGAACAGGAACTTGTATAAAAGAAGGGCAAAGTATTCCTGTTTGTGTAGGTCAACCAACTATAAAAATAGATAAATTAACAATTGGAGGAGGAGCATAAATTTTATTTTTTTAAAATTTATATTTTATATTTATGCAGTCACAATTTTTATTTTATGACTGCTTTTTTATAAATTATTTTTTAAATAATTTATAAAATTTTAACAAACTTATAATCTTTCTTTAATTCTTGCTGCTTTTCCTGATCTAGATCTAATATAATACAATTTTGATTTCCTTACATTTCCTTTTCTTTTAATAAAAATTTTTTCAATATTTTTAGAATATGTTTGAAAAACTCTTTCTATTCCTTCGTTATTGGATATTTTTCTTACACAAAAAGATGAATTTATACCTCTATTTTTTATAGCTATTAATGTTCCTTCAAAAGATTGAAGTCTTTTTTTTGTACCTTCTAAAACCCATACTTGAACTTCAACAGTATCTCCAGATCTAAAATTAGGGATTTTTTTTAACATTTGTTGTTTTTCAATTTTTTCAATAATTTTTTGCATTTTTTTCACTTTTTAATATTTTAATATTTATCTTATTTTTTTAAATAATTTAAATATCTTTTATTATTTTTTTTTCTTCAGAATTTAATTTTTTTAATTTTAATAAATCTGGTCTTTTAGATTTTGTTTTTATTAAAGATTTTTTTAATCTCCATAATCTTATTTTTTTATGATTGCCGGATAATAATATTTTTGGAACTTTTTCTCCGTTGAATACTCTAGGGTACGTATATTGAGGATAGTCTAATAATCCATTAAAAAAAGATTCTTCACTAAAACTTTTTTTATTTAATACTCCTGGAATAAGCCTTGAAATCGCATCTATAAAAACCATTGCAGCTAGTTCTCCTCCTGTTAGTATATAATCTCCAATAGACCATTCTTCATCAATTTCTTGTTTTATTATTCTTTCATCAATTCCTTCATATCTTCCACATAATAGAATAAATTTTTTATTAATTTTTAAAATTTTTATTAAATTTTTTGTATTTATTTTTTTTCCTTGAGGAGATAAATATATAACTTTTAATTTTTTTTTATTTTTTTTTTTTATCTGTTTTATTGCTTTTTTAATTGGACTAGCACACATAATCATACCTGGACCTCCTCCATAAGGTCTATAATCAATTTTTTTTCTTTTATATTTTGTAAATTTTCTAAGATTCCAGCATTTAATTTCAATAATTTTTTTATTAATTGCTTTTTTTAAAATTCCATATTTTTTAAAATTTTTAAATATTTTAGGAAAAATTGTAATTATATTGAAACTGATCATAATTTTTTTTAAAGTAAATTTTTTTTGTTGATAATAATAATTTTATTTTTTTTATAAATTTTTTTTATAAAAATATTATTTATAAAAGGAATTAAAATTTCTTTTTTTTTATTAATTTTTTTATTTACAATTACTAAAATATCATTATTATTATTTCTAATAATACTTTTTACAGTACCTATTTTTTTATAATTTTTATCTAAAACTTTAAAATTAATTATTTCATTCCAATAATATTCGTTTTTTTTTAATTTTTTTAATTTTTTTTTTTTTATGTAAATAAAAAAATTTTTTAATTTATCTGATTTGTTTCTAGTGTTAATATTTTTTATTTTTATAAAAAAAAAATTTTTTTTTTTTTTCCAATTATTAACATAAATTTTTTTTTTATTTATATACCAAGGTCTATATGAAAAAATATTTTTTTTTTTTTCAGTATATGAAAAACATTTTATCCAACCTAATATTCCATGGGATGATCCTAATTTTCCTATTATTAAAAAATTTTTCATAATTTTTTTTTATTATATTAAATTATTTATTTTTTTAAAATTTTTTAAAATAAATTTTGTTCTTTTAGATAATTGAGCTCCTTTTTTAATCCATTTTTCAACTTTTTTTATTTTTATATAAAATTTTTTATTTTTATTTTTAACAAATGGATCAAAAAAACCAATTTTTTCTATAAATCTTCCATTTCTAGAATATCTTTGATCTGCTACCATAATTTTATAAAATGGTTTTTTTTTTGATCCATGTCTTGCTAGTCGAATTTTTATCATTATTTTTTTCTTTTTTTTAAGATTATCATTTATATTTATTTAGGAATTAAATTTTTAATTTTATTAAATAATCCTAAAATTCCAATTTTTTTTGTTCTTTTCATTAAATTTTTTATTTCTTTAAATTGTTTTAATAATTTATTGACATTTTGTATTGTATTTCCAGAACCTAACGCTATTCTTTTTTTTCTTGAACCTTTAATAATATTAGGATATTTTCTTTCATTTTCTGTCATAGAAAAAATTATAGATTTCATTTGCTTTAAATGTTTTTCACTTAAATTATACATTTTATTTTGAGTAATATTTGATAGTAAAGGTAATTTACTAATAAAGTTTTTAATTCCTCCAATTTTTTTAATTTGATTGATTTGATTTAAAAAATCATTTAAATCAAAATTATTCGTTTTTTTTATTTTCGTGTTTAATTTTTTTAAATATTTTTTATCTACTTTTTTTTCGATAGATTCAATAATTGATAATACATCTCCCATTCCTAAAATTTTGGATACAATTCTTTGAGATTTAAACTTTTCTATATTTTCTAACTTTTCTCCATTACCAACAAATTTTATTGGTATATTTGTTAAATATGTTAGAGATAAAGCTATTCCCATTCTAGAATTTCCATCTACTTTAGTTAAAATTGAACCTGAAATAGGAATAGTTTGATTAAATTTTTTAATTATATTAATAGAATCTTGACCTATTAAAGAATCTAAAATTAATAAAGTTTCATCAGGTTTAGAAATTTTGTATATTTCTGAAATTTCTTTCATTAATTTTTTATTAATATGTAATCTTCCAGAAGTATCGATAATTAATAAATCATAAGAATGGATTTTTGCATATTTTATTGAACTTTTTAAAATTTTTTTAGGATTATTTATATGTTTTAATTTAAAAAAATCTATAGAAATCTTTGTTGATAAAATTTCTAATTGTTTTATTGCTGCAGGTCTAAATGTATCAATAGAAGTTAATAAAATTTTTTTTTTTTTATTATTTTCTAAAATAAATTTTGCTAATTTTGCTGTGGTCGTAGTTTTACCAGATCCTTGTAACCCTAAAATTAAAAAAATTGATAAAGAAGATTTTGAAATATTTAAGGGTTTATAATTTTTTCCAATAATTTTAATTAGTTCATTTTTGAATATTTTAATAAATTCTTGACCTGGAGTTAAACTATTATTAATTATATTTCCAATACATTTTTTTTTAATTTTATTTATTAGTTTTTTAATTACTATTAATGACACATCAGATTCTAATAGTGCAATTCTAATTTTTCTTAAAGTTTGTTTAATATCTTGATGCGTAATTCTTCCTTTATTTGATATATTTTTAATTGTTTGAGAAAGTACTTGAGTTAAATGTTGAAACATTATAAATTTCTCTCACTTTTATTTTTTTATAATTAATAAGAAAATTTTATTATTTGATTTTATTAAATAGAAACTATTACAAATTTTGTAATATTTTTTTTTTTATCAGAAATATTATTTTGTATAGAGTGTAATTGATACTTTTTTCCTCCTTTTTTATTACCTATTGCTGCTATTTTTTTTAAATTTAATTTTTTTATTGTTTTCATAGCAATGGTTGAACTATTTGTATAAAAAAATTTTTTAATTTTTAATTTTTTTTTAATAAATTTTTGACATTGTAAAATAGGTTGTTTATGACTATATAAAATTTTTATATCTGATAATAAAATATTTTTTTTTGTTGACAGAATACAATGTTTAATTTTTTTTTTAAAAGTATGTATAATTTTTAATTTGTTTTTTTTAATTAATTTTTGGGTTTCTATAATAATTCCAGAAGAATTATTTTTAATTGGTAAGATCGCATAATCAGATTTATAATTTAAAATTGATTTAACAATTTTATAAAATGAAAAATATGCTTTTATATTTATTTTTTTTTTATTTTTATTATTTTTTTTAAAAAGATATTTTTTTAAAGCATAATATGAATAAGATCCAATAGGCCCTAAAAAAGAAAAAGTTTTTTTCATATTTATCAAATTTTTATTTATTATTTTTATGATTAAATTTTTTTTGTTGTGAAATTGAATATTTTATTAGTAATTTAAATATTTTAATAATATATTTTTCATCTAATTTATTTTTTTTTATTGTTTTTTTAATTTTATTTATAAGTTTTTTTTCTCTATCTAAATCTCTAATTGGGTAATTTATTTTATTTTTTTCTAAAATTATTTTTTTTATAACTATATTTCTATCAATAATTAATTGTAATATTTTTTTGTCAATAGAGTTAATTATTAATCTTAATTTTTTTAGTATTTTTTTATTTTTCATTTTTTTCTTTTTTTTATTTTAATGTAAATAATGTAAGTTATATATTTTATAAAATAATAAAAATATTTTTTTTATTATTTTTTAAGTATGATTTTAAATATAATATTAATTAATAATATTTAAAGAATTTATATTTTTTTATATATATTTTATTTATATTTTTATTTTTTTAGTAAAAAAATTTTACTTTTTATAAATATAAAACATATAAAATATATTTAAAATATTTATTATAATATAATTATTATAAAATATTTAAAAAAGTTTAATTTAGTATATTTTTTAATTTTATTAAATTTAAATATAAATAAAAATGTTGACAAATAATTTTTTTTATTTTTAAAAGTTTAATATTTTAATTTTAATAAATTTTTATTTATTTTTTATTTATATTATTATTTACAATATTTATAACTTAATTTTTTTGTTATTAAAATGACTATAATTAATTTATAGTGTATATATAATTTTTTTAAAATAAAATAAAAATTATAATTTTAAAAAAATTGTTTTTTTATATTTATTTTAATTAGTTTATATTTATATTTTTTTGAATTAAATGGAGATTTTAATATATGTTAATTTAAAATTTATATTAAATTATTTTTGTAAAAAAATAAAAAATATTTATGTTTATTATAATAATTATTTATTATAATAATATTTATTAAAATAATATTATTTTTTTACATTTATATTTTAGATGTTAGTAATATAAAAAAGTGTAAAATATTTTTAAAATTTTTATTTTTTTATAATTATTACATATATATTAAAATATTAATTAATACTTTAAAAAAGTGAGTTTTTTATGAAAAGTTTTATGTCAAACAAAAAAATAATTAAAAAAAAGTGGTATTGTATTAATGCTTCAGGTAAAATTTTAGGTCGATTATCAAGTTTTGTAGCTAGTTATTTAAAGGGTAAACATAGAATAACATATACTCCTCATGTAGATACAGGAGATTTTATAATTATTATTAATGCTTCTAAAATTGTAGTAACTGGAAATAAATATTTTAAAAAAATATATTATAGAAATACTGGTTATCCAGGTGGATTAAAATCTTTAAAATATTTTGAACTTTTTAAAAAAAATCCTAAAAAAATTTTAGAATATTCTATAAAAGGTATGTTGCCAAAAAATACTTTAGGTAGATCTATGTTTAAAAAATTAAAAGTATATTCTGGAAATTTTCACAAACATGAAGCACAAAATCCTATTTTTTTAAAATTTTAATATAAAGGTTAATATTTTGAATAATATCAAAAATAATAGTTTATATAGTTATGGAACTGGTCGAAGAAAAAGTTCTTCTGCTAGAATTTTTTTAAAAACTGGTGTAGGAAATATTATTGTTAATAAGAAAAAAATTAAACATTATTTTAGTCGAAAAACTTCTTATATGGTAATAACACAACCTATTAATGTTACAAATATGATAAATAAGCTTGATTTTTATATAACTGTAAAAGGAGGCGGAATTTCAGGTCAAGCTGGAGCAATTAGACAAGGAATTACAAGAGCATTAATAAAATATGATATATCATTTTCTAAAATATTAAAAAAATTTGGATTTATTACTCGTGATTCAAGGCAAGTAGAAAGAAAAAAAGTTGGTTTTAGAAAATCTAGAAGAAGGCCGCAATTTTCAAAAAGATAATATATTTTTGATATATAATTAAATTTTTTAGATTTATTTTTAATATAATATATTATAAAATTAATTTTATAATTTTAAAAAATTAAATTTATTATACAAGTTAAATTATGTAATAAATAAATATTTTTTTTAACTTGTATAATTTTTATTATATATATTTTGTTTTTTATATTTATAATTTTAATTTAATAAATTTTTAAATTTTTAAAAATTTTTTTACATAAATTGTTTAAATTAATTTTTTTTTTTGAAGAAATAAAAAAAATTTTTTTATTTTTATTAAAATTTTTAAGTATAATATTTTTTTTTTTATAAAAGTTTTTATATGCAATTAAATCAATTTTATTAAATACCATCCATATGTTTTTAGTATTAAAATTTTTATTAAAAATTTTTAATTCATTAAGTGAAATTTTTATATTTTTAAATATTTCTTTTATTTCTAAAGACAAATCAATAATATGTAATAAAATTTTACATCTTTGTAAATGTTTTAAAAACTGTATTCCTAAGCCTATTCCTTTTGAAGCTCCTTTAATAATTCCTGGAAGATCTGCAATAATAAATTTTTTGTTTGTTTGTTTATTATATACTGCAGCCAAATTAGGATATAATGTAGTAAAAGGATAATTACCAACTTTAGTTTTTGATGAAGATATATTTCTTATTAACGTAGATTTTCCAACATTGGGAAGACCTAGTGTTCCTACGTCAGCTAATAAAGAAAGTTCTAATTTTATTATTTTTTCTTCTCCTAATTCTCCTAAAGTTTTTTTTATAGGAGATCGATTTGTAGAAGATTTAAAAATGCTATTTCCAAGTCCTTTTTTACCACCTAAAGCAATTATTATTTTTTCTTTATTCTTAATCATTTCTTTAACTAAAAAATTTTTTTTTAAATCTATAATTTTTGTTCCTAATGGAACTTTTAAAATTGTATCTTTTCCATGTTTTCCAGATTTATTTTGATTACTTCCATTTTTACCATTTTCAGCTATAATTTTTTTTTTAAATTTATATTCTGATAATGTATTTATATTTTTATCTGATATAATAAATATGTTTCCTCCATTACCTCCATTTCCTCCATCAGGACCACCTCTAGGAATATTTTTTTCTCTTCTAAAACTTACAATTCCATTTCCACCTTTCCCAGCAATTAAATTAATGATTGCTTCATCAACAAAATACATAAATTTTCCTGTAGATATTATTAAAAATTTTTTTATATTTTAATTTTTATTATTTATTTACTACGGGATTAATATCAACATATTTCTTTCTATTTATTCCTTTAATTGAAAATTTTACTGTTCCTTTAATTAATGAATATATGGTATGATCTTTTCCACATTTAGTATTATTTCCAGGGTGAAATTTTGTTCCTCTTTGCTTAACAATAATATATCCAGGATAGATTAATTCTCCACCAAAATGTTTTACTCCTAATCGTTTTGAGTGAGAATCTCTTCCATTTCTAGTAGATCCTCCAGCTTTTTTTTGAGCCATAATTTTTATTACCTTGATTTTAAATTTTTAAGAAATAATTTTAATGTTTTTAATTTTTACACTTGTAAAATTTTGTCTATGTCCTTGTTTTTTTTTATAATGTTTTCTTCGTTTAAATTTTATGATATTTATTTTTTTACATTTACCATCCATTAAAATTTTTGCTTTAATATATGCATTTTTTAAGAATGGTTGGCCTAAAAAAACTTTTTTTTTAGATGAAATCATTAAAATTTTATCAAATTTAATTTTTTTATTAGAATTATTTTTTATTTTTTCTAATTTAATTACTTGCCCAATACATACTTTATATTGTTTACCACCGTTAGAAAAAATAGCATACATATTAATTTTCCTTCAACAATTTTAATTAAAAATATTTTAATTATTTTTTTTAATATTATTTAATGTTAAAATATTATAATTAAAATTTATTTATAATGTTTTTTAATATTATAATAATAAAATTTAAAAATTTTTAAATTTTATTATTATATATTTTTTTAAATTTTTTAAAAAATTAGTTGTAATTTTTTAATTAATTAATAAATATAAAGTAATATATTAAAAATATTAAATCAAAATTATGTATCATTTTTATTTTTTTTAAAAAAATTAATTTACCTTTAAAGTATATTGATATTATTAAAATATTAAAATTTTTTTATTTTTATTTTTTTTGTTTCATTGTTAATGATATATTTATATTATTTTTTATTCAATTTTATTTTTTTTTGAATAAGCATCTATTATTACAGAATGAATTTTTTTTTTAATTATATATTTCATAATAACAGAATAAACAATTTTTTGTTTATTCATTAAATTCATTCCATTAAATATTTTTCCTATAGCAATGATTTTAAAATGATTACTTTTATTTTTTACAATACATTTTTGTAAATTTAATTTTTTTATTAACAAAGATTTTATTTTTTTTTTCATAATAATTTTTTTTATTTAAATTTTTAAAGTATATTTATTTTATTTATTTAATTTTGTATTTTTGTAAAAATTTTATTTTTAAGTATGATATATAAATATATATATTTTTTTATATTTATAAAATATAAATGTTTAATCTTATTTATTTTATTATAATAATTAAAATTTTAAAACAAAATTTTTTAATATTAGAATTCATTTGTTTTAATATTAAATTAATATTTTTTAATCTTAAATTAATTGTTATTCAATTAAAATAATTTTTAATTTTTTATAAATATAAGTTTTTTATGTATATTATAATTTTAGATAAATTAAAATATTAAAATAATAATTATTTAAAGTTAATATAAAATATTTGAGGAAATTTATGTGAATAAAGAAATTCCAATGACGTTAAATGGCGAGAAAAAACTTAGAAAAGAACTTGAATTTTTAAAAAATGTAAAAAGACCATTAATCATTAAAGAAATATCAAAAGCAAGAGCACATGGTGATTTAAAAGAAAACGCAGAATATCAATCAGCTAAAGAAGAACAAAGTTTTTGTGAAGGCAGAATACAAGAAATTGAATTTAAATTATCAAATTCATATATAATTGATGTAAAGAAAATTATTACAAAAAATAGAGTAGTTTTTGGTTCTACAGTTACTATTTTACAAATTAAATCTAAAAAAAAATTTATTTATCAGATTGTTGGAGATGATGAAGCTAATTTTAAAAAAAAATTAATTTCTGTAAATTCTCCAATGTCTAGAGGTTTAATTGGAAAAAAAAATAATGAAATTGCAATAATAGAAACTCCATTAGGTTGCGTTGAATATAAAATTTTAAAAATTGAATATATATAACTATAAATAGAGATTTATTATTAATATTTTTTATTAAAAAAATTAAAATTATTTTTGTTTTTTAATATTGTTTTTCATAATTATATATATTGTTATTTGAAATAATATTAATTATTTTAAAAATTTGGAAATTTTTAAATGTATAAAAAAAAAAATCATTATACTTTAAATGTTTGGTGTAAACGTCAATTAAAAGATAAATATGTTCTAGAATCTTATCAAAGAAAATTAAGATCAAGAGCATGGTTTAAAATTGATGAAATCCATCAGAAATTTAAAATATTTAAATTTGGTTCAACAGTTATTGATTTAGGCTCTTCACCTGGTAGTTGGTCAAAATATGCTATTGAAAAAATAGGGTTTACAGGAAAAGTAATTTCATGTGATATATTGCCTATGAATCCAATTAAAAATGTTATTTTTTTGCAAGGAGATTTTACAAAAAAAAATTTTTTTAATAAATTTCTTGATCAAATTATTTTTAAAAAAGTAAATATAATTATTTCAGATTTATCTGCAAATACAACTGGAAGTAATTTTTTAGACTCCTTTAATTCAATTAAATTAAATAGTTTATCTTTAAAATTTGTACTTAAAAAATTAAAAAAAAATGGTTTTTTTATATCTAAAATTTTTCAAGGTAATGGTTTTATTAAACATTTAAAAAAAATAAAAAATTATTTTAAAGAAGTATATTTATTTAAACCTAAATCTTCTAGATTAAAATCACGTGAAATATTTATTATTGCTAAAAAATTAAAAAAATATTTTTTTTAATTTTTTTTTAAATAAAAATATTTGTATAGATTTTTATAAAAAATTTTAATTTTTTTTAATTTTTTGTGAGGTTAATATCTTGAATTCAACAACAAAAAAAATGAGTATAGGAATAATACTTTTAATAATTTTTTTTTTTATTTTATCTAATTTTAATTTTTTTTCTCCACCCGCTGAAAATGTAGATTATTCTACTTTTATTCATAAAGTAGTAAAAGGTGATGTTAAACAAGTAAAATTTATCGGAGAAAAAATAGAATTTATTGATATTTTTAAAAGATATTATAATACATACACACCTTATAATGACCCAAATCTTGTAAATATATTATTAAAAAAAAATATTATAATTTCTGGTGAGAAATATCATGAATCACATTTTTTAACATCTGTAATAATTTCTTGGGTTCCAATGATATTATTAATAGGTATATGGATTTTTTTTATGAGGCAAATATATTTAAGCACAGGGAAAGATGGTGCAATGATGTTTGGAAAAAATAAATCTAGAATGTTAGAAAAAAATGAAATTAAAATTAATTTTTCAGATGTTGCAGGATGTGATGAGGCTAAAGAAGAAGTTTCTGAATTAGTAGAATATTTAAAAGAACCTAACAAATTTAAAAAAATTGGAGGAAAAATACCTCAAGGGATATTAATGGTAGGACCTCCAGGAACTGGAAAAACTTTATTAGCTCAAGCAATTGCAGGTGAAGCAAAAGTTCCATTTTTTACTGTTTCAGGCTCAGATTTTGTAGAAATGTTTGTTGGGGTAGGGGCAGCTAGGGTTCGAGATATGTTTGCTAATGCGAGAAAATTTTCTCCTTGTATAATTTTTATTGATGAAATTGATTCAATAGGGCGTAATAGAGGTTCTGGTTTTGGCCATGGAAATGAAGAAAGAGAACAAACTTTAAATCAAATGTTAGTGGAAATGGATGGATTTGAAAGTAATAAAGGAATTATTATTATAGCAGCTACAAATCGTCAAGATATTTTAGATCCAGCATTATTACGTCCAGGAAGATTTGATCGTCAAGTTTTTGTATCGTTACCTGATGTTTTAGGAAGATCACAAATTTTAAAAGTTCATATAAAAAAAATTCCTATTTCTAAAGATTTTGATCCATTGATTATAGCTAGAGGAACACCTGGATTTTCTGGGGCAGATTTAGCTCATTTAGTAAATGAAGCAGCATTATGTGCTGTTAGAGATAATAGAAAAATTGTTAATATGTTAGATTTTGAAAGATCAAAAGATAAAATTATTATGGGTTTGGAAAAAACATCAAAAATTATGTCAGATTTTCAAAAAGAATCTACTGCATATCATGAATCTGGTCATGTTATAGTAGGTAAGTTTTTTCCAGAACATGATCCAGTACATAAAGTAACTATAATTCCTAGGGGAAGTGCTTTAGGGGTTACAGTGTTTTTACCTAAAGAAGATATATTTAGTGTAAGTAAAAAAAAACTTGAAAGTAAAATAGCAACTTTGTATGGCGGTAGAATTGCTGAAGAAATTATATATGGATGGGATAATGTTTCAACAGGTGCTTCTAAAGATATAGAAATGGCAACTAAAATAGCAAGAAATATGGTAACTAAATGGGGTTTGTCTGACAAATTAGGTCCAGTGTTATATACTAAAAAAAATAGTGCTGATTCTGAATCATATAAAATAACAGCTAAAAATAATAATTTTTCAGAAGAAACAGCTAGAATTATTGATGAAGAAATCAAACATATTGTTGATATCAATTATCGTAAAGCTAAAAAAATTTTACAAGATAATTTAGATATTTTACATTCTATGAAAGATGCTTTAATAAAGTATGAAACAATAGATGCTTTACAAATAAATGATTTGATTGATAGAAAAAAAGTTCGTAAGCCAAAAAATTGGAGTAGTTTATAAAAAATTTTATTATTTTAATGCGTATAAAATACATAATAAATATATTACATTTATAAAAATTATAAAAATGTAAAAGTTTTTTTATATTTATTTATTCTGAAATATTAATATATTGAATTAAATATAAATTTGTTTTAACAAAATTTATTTTTTATAAAATTATTGTAAATTTATATATTAAACAGTATTATTTATTTTAAATAAAAATATAAATTTTAAAAATATTTATAATTTTAATTTATTTTGTTAAATGAAATATTTTTAAAGATAAATATTGTTATATTTTAATTCTAATTATTTCATAAAATAAAGTTATTATTTTAAAGTTTTATGAAAAATAAAATTGTTAATTTAATAGGTATTTTAATGTATTTTTTTTTTTTAAGTATTTTTTATTTACTATCATTAAGTTTAATTTTTTTAATTTTAATTCAAAATAAAAAAGGATTTTCTCATATTCAAGCGACAAATTATAAAACTAATTTAAATGTTTCTACAGAAGATGTTATGTTATCAAATATAACTTTTTCTATTGCAGGATTTTTTTTATTAGTTAGTTGTATTTTATCGATATTAAAACATTAAATTTAAATATTTTTGAATATTAATGCTAATTTTATTGTTTATAAATTATTTATGATTTTAATATTATTTCTAAAAAATTTTTTTTTCTTATGAAATATATATTTTATTTTTTATTTTTTTTAACTTAAAAATTTTATTATAATTTTAAATATCTTTATTTTTTATGAAAGATTATAATAAATATTAAAATTTTATAATATAAAAATATATTAAATAAATAAATATTTTTTTTAAAAAATATTTAATATAAAAACCGAGATGGTGAAATGGTATACACGCTACTTTGAGGAAGTAGTACTTTTAAATTTAGGTATGTGGGTTCGAGTCCCACTCTCGGTAAAATTATAAAAATTATTTTACAAAAAGTATTTATTATAAAACCCCGAATAAATTCGGGGTTTTTTATTAATATATATTAGAATTTAAATATAAATTAATGTATAACTACATATTTTAAATTTTATTTTTTTTTAATAAAATATTTTTTTTAAAAATTTTAAATTTTTATAAACAAATAAAAATTCTATTTTAGAATGTCATTCTAACAAGTTCTAAAAATATAGAGGTTTATTTAGTGAATAAAAAAATATTATCTGTTATTGAAGCAGTTTCTAATGAAAAATCTTTATCAAAAGAGAAAATTTTTGAAGCATTAGAAATAGCTTTAGCAACTGCAACTAAAAGAGAATATGAAAGAGATGTAAACATTAGAGTTCATATTAATAGAAAAAATGGTAATTTTAGTACATTTAGAAGATGGATGGTAGTAAAAAAAGTACATTATCCTATGAAGGAAATTACTTTAGATGCTGCAATTTTTCAATTTAGTAAGAATAAAATAAAATTATATGATTTTATTGAAGAAAAAATTAATTCTTTAAAATTTAACAGAATTACTACACAAACAGCAAAACAAGTTATTATTCAAAAAGTAAAAGAAGCAGAACGTTTATCAATGATTGAAAAGTTAAAAAAAAAAATTGGAGAAATAGTTATTGGTATTGTTAAAAAAATTACTAGAGAAAATATAATTTTTGAAATAGAAAATAACACAGAAGCAATAATGCTAAAAGAAGACATGCTTCCTAGAGAAAATTTTAGGATTGGTGATAGAGTAAAAAGTGTATTATATAAAATTAATTATGAAGTAGAAGGAGTTCAAATTTTATTAAGTAGATCAAAAATTGAAATGTTAATTGCTTTATTTAATGTTGAAGTTCCTGAAATTAGTGATAAAATTATTGAGATTAAAGCAGTAGCTAGAGATCCAGGGTCTCGATCTAAAGTGGCAGTTAAAACAAATGATATAAGAATAGATCCAGTTGGAGCTTGTGTTGGGATGAGAGGAGCTAGAGTTCAAGCGGTTTCTAATGAATTATTTGGAGAAAGAATTGATATTGTTCCTTGGAATAAAAAAGATGAAAAATTTATAATAAATTCTATGTCTCCAGCAGATGTAATTTCTATTTTTATAAATAAAAAAAATAATTCAGTAGATATTTCTGTAGATTCTAAAAATTTAGCTCAAGCAATTGGTAGAAATGGTCAAAATGTTCGATTAGCTTCTCAATTAAGTGGAAGAGAACTAAATGTAATGAGTATGGAAGATTTAAATATTAAACATTTAGCATATTGTTATAAAAATTTAAATTTTTTTTTAAAAAATTTAAATATTACAGATGTTGTAATAAACGAGTTTAAAAAAAATGGTTTTTTTTCTTTAGATCAAGTATTAAAAGCTAGTGTTGATGAACTTAGTAAAATTAAAGATTTAAAAATTCAATCCATTCAAAATATTCATAACATAGAAAATAGAATAAATCAAAGAAAAATATTAAAAAAAAAATTATCACAGTCTATTTGTTCTACTTTAGAAAAAAAATTATTAAATTTAAAAGATATGACAAAAAAATTAGCAGAAAAATTATTTAAAAAAAAAATATTTAATTTAGAAGATTTTGCTAATAAAGATATAGAAGAACTTTTAGAAATTGAAAATTTAGATCCAAAAATTGCTAGAAATTTAATTATGGAAGCAAGAAATATTTGTTGGTTTAAAAAAAAATAATTTTTCAAAATCATTTAAACATTTAAAAACTACTTAATTAAAATAATTTAACATTAAAAGAAAAAGAATGAAAAAAGAAATTAAAAATAAATTAAATTCAAAAGTAATAAAATCTAAAATACTTGTTCAAAAAAAAAAAATTTTTTTTAATAAGAATATAAAAAAAAATATTAATAAAAAAAAAGTTTTTATAAAAAAAAAAATATTTCGAAATGATAAAGTTAATTCAAATTTATCATTTTCTAAATTACCAAAAAAAAAAAATTTTTTCATAAAAAAAAAAAATAGTCCTTCTATAAAATATAAGAACTTAAAGAAAAAAAAATTTTCTATACATCAAAGAAATAATAAAAATTTTTTAAAAAAAAAATTGATTAAAAAAAATAAAATTAATTTATTAAATCAAAAATTTGTTAAACCTTTAAAAAATTTTAATAAAAAAGTTAAAATTATATCTAATATGACTGTTTTTGATCTTTCAAAAAAAATGGGAATTAAAATTTCTCATTTGATAAATACAATGTCAAAACAAAAAATTATTTTAGAAAAAAATCAAATATTGAGTCGAGATTTATCTTATTTAATTGCTGAAGAAATGGGATTTAAAGTTATTTTAAAAAAAAAATTGTCTTTAGAAGACGAAATTAAATTTAAAAAAAATAACAAAAAAAATAAATATTTTTTAAGACCTCCTATAGTTACAGTAATGGGGCATGTAGACCATGGAAAAACTTCTTTATTAGATAATATAAGGAAGACTCAAATATTAAAATCAGAGTTTGGGGGAATTACTCAAAGTATAGGTGCTTATCATGTAACATTAAAAAATAAAAAAATTACTTTTTTAGATACTCCTGGGCATGCCGCTTTTAAATCTATGAGATTTAGAGGAGCATTATTAACCGATATAATAATTTTAGTAATAGCTGCAGATGATGGTGTGATGCCTCAAACTATTGAAGCTATAAAACACGCTCAAATTGTTAAGGTTCCAATAATTGTAGTAATAAATAAAATTGATAAAGTTAATTCAAATTTTGAAAAAATATATAATGAATTAATGAAATATAATATTGTTTCTGAAAAATTAGGTGGAGATAATATTTTTGTTCATATTTCAGTTAAATTAAATCAAGGAATTTTAGAATTATTAGATGCTATTTTATTGCAATCTGAATTTTTAAATTTAAAAACTAGAAATTCTGGAGGTGCCGTAGGAGTAGTAATAGAATCTTTTTTGGATAGAGGTAAAGGACCTTTAATATCAGTTTTGTTAAAAAAAGGTAATTTAAAAAAAGGTGATATTATTTTATGTGGATTAGAATACGGTAAAGTTAAATCGATTATTAATGAATTTGATGAAGAAATAAAAAAAATTACTCCATCTATTCCAGTAAAAATTTTGGGATTATCTGGTTTACCATCAGCTGGTGAAACTTTACTAGAAGTAAGGAATGAAAAAATAGCAAAAAAAGTGTCTTTATATCGTAAAGAAAAAATTAGAAGTAAAAAAATGTTAAAGAATAAAAAAATAAATTTTGAGAAAATGTTTAAAGAATTTAATTCTCCTATTAATAAAAATATATTAAATATTTTTTTAAAATCAAATTCTAAAGGTTCTTTAGAGGCTT
Organism: Buchnera aphidicola (Drepanosiphum platanoidis); assembly: GCF_964020165.1. Classification (NCBI taxonomy): domain Bacteria; kingdom Pseudomonadati; phylum Pseudomonadota; class Gammaproteobacteria; order Enterobacterales; family Erwiniaceae; genus Buchnera; species Buchnera aphidicola. Next base: position 105,042 of record NZ_OZ026537.1, on the reverse strand, counting down.
TAATAAATTCTATATTATTTTTATCAAATGAATTTAAAAATTTTAAAATTAATATCATAGCTTCTGGCGTTGGATTATTTACAGAAACAGATGTGAATTTAGCTGATTCTTGTCATGCAATTCTTATTGGATTTAATATACAATGTGATTCTTCAGCAAAAAAAATTATTGAATCTGAAAATTTAGAATTTAGGCATTATTCTATAATTTATAATGTAATTAAAGAATTAAAAGAGATTATTTTAGGAAAATTAACCCCAAAATATTTTAAAAAAATTAATAGTTTAGCAGTAGTAAAAAATGTTTTTAAATTACCAAAATTTGGTGTTATTGCAGGTTGTATCATTACAGAAGGAACATTTCAAAAAAAAAATAATATTAAAATTCTTAGAAAAAATAAAATAATACATAAAGGAAAGATATTTTCTTTAAAAAGGTTTAAAAATGATGTTAAATTAGTTAATCATGGGCAAGAATGTGGGATTGTTATAAAAAACTATAACGATATTCATGTTAATGATATAATACAATCTTATAGTACTAAAAAAAATTAAAAAATTTTTTAATTTTTTTTTAAATGAGAATTTATTTATGAGTATTAAAAGTTTTAATCGTTTAGATAAAGTTTCAAAATTTTTACATAAAGAAATTTCATATATAATTTTAAATTTTATTAGAGATCCTAAAATATATAAAATTACCAATATATTAGATGTAGTAGTTTCAAAAGATTTTTCTTATGCTAAAATTTTTGTAAGTTTTATTAATATCAAAAAAAATTACATTAAATATCATTTACAAGCATTAAATAATGCTTCTAAATATATTCGAAAGATTTTAAGTGATAAAATTAATTTTAGAATAGTACCTTCATTAACATTTATTTATGATAAATCTTGTATCGAAGGATTTAAAATAGATAAATTATTAAAAAATATTTAATATATTTTTAATTTTTTATTTTGGAATTTTTTTAAATGATTGTAAAAAAATATAATCAAATTAATGGATATTTTTTATTAGATAAACCCTATGGAATTTCTTCTAGTCAAGCTGTTCAAAAAATTCGAAAAATTTTTAATGTTCAAAAAATTGGTCATACTGGATCTTTAGACCCATTAGCAACAGGTATGTTACCCATATGTATAGGTAAAGCAACAAAATTTTCTCAGTATTTAATGAAATCTAATAAAACGTATCAAGTGATTGCAAAATTAGGAGAAAAAACGAATACAGCTGATTCTTTTGGAAAAATTATTAAAACTAGATCTATAAATTTTAATCTTAAAAAGTATAAAAAAGTAATTAAAAAATTTTTAGGACAAACTTTTCAAATTCCTCCCATGTATTCAGCTATTAAACATAATGGAAAGCCTTTATATAAGTATGCTTATAAAGGAATTAGTATCAAACGTAAAAAAAGATTAATAAAAATTTTTAAAATTAAAATTATCAAAATTCAAAAAAAATTTTTAAATTTAATAATAAAATGTTCTTCTGGAACATATATTCGAACTATTATAGAAGATATAGGAGAGAAATTAAATTGTGGGGCACATGTGATTTTTTTAAGAAGATTAAAAATTTTGAACTTGTCTTATAAAAATTTGATTACAATTAAACAATTATTATTTTTAAAATTTCAAGATAAATTTTTAAATACAAATAATTTATTTAAAAAAATTATTTTACCTATAAATAAATTATATATTTTTTTACCTACTTTAAAGATTTCTTCTAAAATATATAATATATTAAAAATTAAAGATATTGTTAAATTAAATGATAACATTAATTTTGGTAATGGTTTTTTTAAAATTTTTTTAAAAAAAAATAAAAAATACTTAGGAATAGGAAAAATAAATAAAAATAATCGTTTATTTTTTATAAAATAAAATTATAAAATTTTAAATTAATACAATTTTTTTATAAAAAATAAATATATAATGTATATATTAAAAATATAAATTTTTTTAATATTTAAAAAAAAATAATTTTTTATATTTTTAAAATATTTTTATTACCACTAATAAATAAAAAAATTTTTAGGACTTTTAAAATGTTACAGAATAAAACAAATAAAGATATAGTTTTAAAATATGGGAAAAGTTTTTCTAATACTGGGTGCTCTGAAGTTCAAATTGCAATCTTAACAAAAAAAATTAATCATTTACAATCTCATTTTTCTATTCATAAAAAAGATCATTGTAGTAGAAAAGGATTGTTAAAAATAGTATCTAAAAGAAGAAAATTGTTAAATTATTTAAAAATTAAAAATTATTTTAATTATAATAATATCATATCTTTATTAAAGATACGTAAATAAAATTTTATTTTTTATTTTAAAAAAATAATTTAAATTTTTTATTTTTAAAATAATTATGTTTAAAATTTTTTTTTTATTTTACTATTAATACATTAATTTTTTTTTATGTTTAAAGGATATCATTTTGATAAAACCTGTTATTTTAAAATTTAACTATGGAAATAATACTATAATTTTAGAAACTGGAAAAATAGCTAACCAAGCTAATTCTTCAGTATTAATTAATATGGATGGGACTACGGTTTTAATTACTGTAGTAGAAAAAAAAAATATTTTTCATCAAAATTTTCTACCTTTGACAGTAAATTATCAAGAAAGATCATATGCTGCAGGAAAAATTCCAGGTGGTTTTTTTAAACGAGAAGGACGTCCTAGTGAAAATGAAATATTAATAGCTAGATTAATTGATAGACCAATTCGGCCATTATTTCCAAAAAATTATTTTAATGAAATACAAATTATAGCTACTGTAGTATCTTTAAATCCTGAAATTAACCCAGATCTTGTATCATTAATAGGTGTTTCAGCTGCTTTATGTATTTCTGGTATTCCTTTTTATGGTCCAATTGGTGCCGCTAGAGTTGGTTATATTAACAACAAATATATGTTAAATCCTACTGTTACAGAAATGAAAACTAGTGCTTTGGATCTTGTTTTATCAGGAAATAATAAATTTATTTTGATGGTAGAATCTGAATCAAAGGAACTTTCTGAAGATATAATTTCAAATGCAATTATTTTTGGTCATCAACATCAAAAAGTAGTTATTGAAAATATTAAATTATTTGCTCAGAAAGTTAATCATAAAATATGGAATAAAAATATATTGTCAGTCAATAAAAGTTTATATAAACGTGTTAAAAAAAATGTATATAATTTTATTGATGAATCATATTCTATATGTGATAGAAAATTAAGAGATGAAAGATTAAAATTAATTAAAAATAATATTATTAAAAATTATATTGAAGAAAAATATATCGAAGATGCATTAGAAATAGAAAACATTTTTTATAGAATTGAAAAAAAAATTTTTAGAAAAAAAATTTTTAAAAATAAATTAAGATTAGATAATCGAAAATTTAATGAAATTAGAAAAATTGATATTAAAATTGGAATTTTAGATAGAGTTCATGGATCATCATTATTTACTCGAGGAGATACTCAAGCATTAGTTTCTATTACTTTAGGAACTGAAAGAGATGCACAAAATTTAGATGATTTATTTGGAGATCGAACTGATAATTTCTTATTTCATTATAATTTTCCTCCATATTCTGTAGGAGAAATTGGAATTATAGGATCTCCAAAAAGAAGAGAAATTGGACATGGTAAATTAGCAAAAAAAAGTATTTTTTCTGTCATGCCTAAGGTTAAAAATTTTCCTTATACAGTTAGAGTAGTATCTGAAATTACTTCTTCTCATGGATCTTCATCAATGGCTGCAGTTTGTGGAGCATCATTAGCTTTAATGGATGCGGGTGTTCCAATAAAGTCTGCAATTGCAGGAGTAGCTATGGGTTTAATTAAAAAAAAAGAAAAATATAAAATATTATCAGATATTTCTGGAGATGAAGATCATTTTGGAGATATGGATTTTAAAATAGCAGGAAGTAAAAAAGGTATTACAGCTTTACAAATAGATATGAAAATTTCTGGAATAAACATGAAAGTTATTAATTTAACTTTATTAAAATCTAAAAAATCTAGATTATTTATTTTGAATAAAATGAATAAAATTATTAAAAAATCTAAATCAAAATTATCTAAATTTGCTCCAAAAATTCATATTTTAAAAATTGATCAACATAAAATTAAAGATGTTATTGGAAAAGGAGGTTCTGTAATTAGAAATTTAACTGAAGAAACAGGAACTACTATTGAAATTGAAGATAGTGGAATTATTAAAATTTCTTCTATTACTTCTGATAAAGCAAAAATTGCAATAAATAGAATTAAAGAAATTACTAAAGAAGTAGAAATTGGAAAAATTTATTTTGGAACAGTAACTAAAATTATGGATTTTGGTGCTTTTGTGTCAATTGGTATGGGAAAAGAAGGATTAGTTCATATTTCACAAATTTCTAATACACGAGTTAATAAGGTATCTGATGTTTTAAAATTAAATCAAAAAATTAATGTTAAGGTATTAGATATTGATAAACAAAAAAGATTAAGATTAAGTATAAAAGAAACTTTATAAATTAAATATTGTGATAACACAATATAATTTAAATAGTTTTTTATTTAAACATATAAAAATTTACAAAATATAATTTTTTAATTTTTAAATAAAATTATAATTAATTAAATAAACTAAATTTTACAATATAAGGTGTATTTTTTAAATGATTCATGTGAACACTAGTGATTTTTTAAAATTTAAATTTAAAGATTGTTTATTAAAAGTTTTAAAAGAAATAGGATATGAAAAGCCTTCTCCTATTCAAATGTCTTGTATTCCTTATTTGTTGAAAGATCGAGATGTTTTAGGAATGGCTCAAACGGGAAGTGGAAAAACTGCTGCTTTTGCTCTTCCTTTATTACAAAAAGTTAACATATCTTTAAAATTTCCTCAAATTTTAGTACTAACTCCTACTCGAGAGTTAGCTGTTCAAGTTTCAAAAGCTTTTTCTTTATTTTCAAAATATTTATATGGAGTTAAAGTTCTAGCTTTATATGGTGGTCAAAGATATGAAGTTCAGTTGAAATCCTTGAGATATGGACCTCAAATTGTTGTTGGAACTCCAGGCAGATTATTAGATCATTTAAAAAGAAAAACTTTATGTCTTTCACATTTATCTACTTTAGTATTAGATGAAGCTGATGAAATGTTAAGAATGGGTTTTATTGAAGATGTAGAGAATATTTTATCAAATATTCCAAAAAATCATCAAACCGCTCTTTTTTCAGCTACTATGCCAGAAATTATTCGAAAAATTTCTAGAAGATTTATGAATAATCCTAAAGAAATAAAAATAGTTTCAAATTTAAATAATCGACCTAATATTTTACAAACTTATTGGTTGGTATGTAGAAGAAAAACAGATGCATTAATTAGATTTTTAGAAGTAGAAGATTATTCTGCAACTATTATTTTTGTTAGAACAAAAAGTGCAACGTTAGAAGTTTCAGAAGCATTAGAAAAAAATGGTTATAATAGCGCTGCTTTAAATGGAGATATGAACCAAAATTTAAGAGAACAAACTTTAGATAGATTAAGAAAAGGTAGTTTAGATATTTTAATAGCTACTGATGTAGCAGCTAGAGGATTAGATGTAGACAAAATTAGTTTAGTTATTAACTATGATATTCCAATGGATGTAGAATCATATGTTCATCGTATTGGAAGAACAGGAAGAGCTGGAAGGTTAGGAAAAGCATTATTATTTGTAGAATATAGAGAATTAAGATTGTTAAAAAATATTGAACGTATTACACGTCAAAAAATTCAAGAAGTAAAAATACCTACTATAGAGTTATTAAGTAAAAAACGTTTATACAAATTTTCTAAAAAAATTGAGAAAGAATTAAAAAATGTCAAAGAAGTTGAAAATTATAAAAATATTTTATCTAAAATAAAGCCTAAAGAAAATCCGATATCTATCGAAATTTTAGCTGCTGTATTATTAAAAATTGCTCAAAAAAATAGACCTTTAATATTAAAACCAGATTTAAACAAAAATTTTTCTCAAAGAAATATTAAATTTTATAATACACATAATCAAAATCGAAATATTAAAAAAAATATAAATTTTTATTCAAAAAATTTAAAAAAATTTAATAATTTTGATTTATATAAAATTTCATTAGGAAGAAAAGATAGAGTAGAAGCTCGACATATCGTAGGAGCAATTGCTAATGAAAGTAAAATAAGTAGTAATAATATTGGACATGTAAGAATATATGAAAATTACTCTACTATAGAATTAGTAAAAAGTTTAAAAAATAATAAATTTTTTTTAAAAAATTTAAAAAATACTAAAATTTTTAATAAATTGATTAATTTAAATTTGTATCAACAAAAAAATTATTATTTTAAAAATAAAAATTTCAAAAAAAAAGTTTTTAATAAAAAATTTAATTAAATTGTATAATTTTTATAAAAATATTAAAAATAAATAAATATAATAATTTTTTTATTAATTCTAAAATAAATATAATTTTATTGTTATATTGTTATTAATAAGAAAATAATTTTATTAAAGAGCGCACTTTTTTTTAATTATAGTGCACTCTTTAAAAAAATAAATATTTTATTATTTTTTTTTTATAGCTATTGCTTCTATTTCAATTTTAGAATTTTTAGGTAATTTTTTTACTTCTATACATGATCTTGCTGGGAAGTTAAGTGTATTATTTTTTAAAAAAAATTTTTCATATGCTTTATTAATTTCTTTAATTTTGTTCAATTTTGTAGTAAAAATAGTAGTTTTTACAATATTTTTTACTTTCATTTTAGATGATTTTAAAATTTTTTTTATGTTGTTTAAAACTATTTTTGTTTGTAAAAAAATTTTTTTTGTTTTTATAGAATTATTTTTTTCAATAGGTATTTGACCAGAAATCATTAAAATATTATTAATTTTAATTCCTTGAGAATATGGTCCTATTGGGTGCGGAGCTTTTTTATTAAATATTTTCATATTTTTAAAATTTCTTAGTTATAAATATTATTTGTTAAAAATAATTTTAATAAAATAAATTTTTGAAAATTATTTTTTTAGAAAATTCTATCTCACAGTAAAAACATTTTATTTTTTTTTTTTTTATATATTTTTTTAAAATAAAATAAGAAACAATATTTTTATCATGACTAATACAATTTTTATTGGGACATATTAAAATTTTTTTTATTTTTTTTGGAATTTTTAAAGATTTTTTCTTTATAATTTTATAATTTTTAATATAATTTATTGTAATTGATGGTAAATAAATAGATAATTGATTTATTTTTTTTCTGTTTAAAAATTTATTTTCTATTTTTATTATATTTTTTATATAAATTTTTTTTGAAGGTAAATTAAATTTAATAGTTACTTTATAATTTTTTTTTATTAAATTGCACAAATTAAATAATTTTAAATTAATTTTTGTCGGAATATGATCAATTATTGTTCCTAATTTCATTTTTTTCACTTGAATATATTTAAATCCTGTAATATCTATTTTTTTATATTTTTTGTAATATATTTTTTTTTAAAATTAATGACAATATAGCTTGTCTAGCATATATTCCGTTTTCTGCTTGTTTAAAATAATAAGCATAGGGAGTTTTATCTACATCGTATGCAATTTCATTGATTCTTGGTAATGGATGTAAAATTTTTAAATTTTTTTTTGCATGTTTTAAAATTTTAGCTGTTAATATAAAATATGGTTTAAAATTTATATTTTTATTTGGATTAACTCTCTCTCTTTGTATTCTAGTCATATATAATATGTCAATTTTTGAAATAATATCTTTAATATTTAAAACTTTTTTCCATTTTATTTTTTTTTTATTTAACATATTACAAATATATTTAGGAATTGAAAGATGAGGTTGAGAAATAAAAAATAACGTATTATTTGAAAATTTTGCTAATGCTTGAGTTAAAGAATGAACAGTTCTTCCATACTTTAAATCTCCTACTATAGCAATTTTTAAATTTTTTATTTTTTTTTGAGTTTCTTTAATAGTAAATAGATCTAATATAGTTTGTGTTGGATGTTGGTTAAAACCGTCTCCAGCATTAATAATAGGTATTCCATTAGAAAATTGTGAAGCTAATTTTGCTGAACCTTCTTGAGGGTGTCTAATAATAATAACATCTGCATATTTACTAATTACTGAAATAGTGTCAGAAAGAGATTCTCCTTTATTTTTTAAAGCTATATTATTGCCATCAGAGAATCCAATATTAGAAGCTCCTAATTTATAAGCAGCTGTTTCAAAAGATAATCTCGTTCTAGTAGAAGATTCAAAAAAACAATTTGCTATTATTTTATTTTTTAATAATTTTAAATGTGGTTTATTTTTTAAAATATTAGCAAATTTCAATATTAGTTCAATTTGATTTTTTTTAAAATCATGCATAGAAATAATATGTTTGTTATACAAAGAATTTTTTTTTAAATTATTTATGTTCATATTATTTTTTTTTATAACTATATACAAAGATAATTTTAACTATCTCTGTATGTTAATTTTTTTATTTTATATTTTATTTTTTAGTTTATTTTTATTTTAAAAAAATATATTTTTTTTTAAACTAGTTATAAGCAATGCTTTTATCATATGAAATTTATTTTCAGCTTGGGAAAAAATTATTTTTTCATTTTTTTTAAAAATTGTATTAGTAATTTCTACACCATTTTTTAAATTAAATTTTTTTATAATTTTTTTTCCAAATGTAGTATTTTTATCATGTAAAGCAGGTAAACAATGAAATACTTTAATATTTGGATTATTAGTAAATTTTAATATTTTTGAATTTATTTGATATTTTTTTAAAAAATTTATTTTTTTTTCTTGAAAACTTTTATCTTCTCCCATAGATATCCAAATATCAGTATATATAATGTCTGATTTAAATAATCCTAATTTTATATTTTTTGTATATTTTATATTTTTTGGATATTTTAGTTCTTCTATTTTCTTTTTTATATATTTTAATTTTGGACCTATTAACATTAATTTTAATTTTGTTAAATAAGCAGCTTCAATCAAAGTATTGCAAATATTATTGTTTAAATCTCCAACATAAGATAATTTTATATCTTTAAAACTTTTATTTTTAAAGATTTCTTTTATCGTAAAAAGATCAGATAATATTTGTGTTGGATGACATTCATTTGTTAATCCATTCCATACTGGAACTTTAGAGTATTTAGCTAATTTTTCTACAGAACTTTGTTTGTAACCTCTAAATTGAATTCCATCGTATATATTTCCTAATACTTTGGCGGTATCTTTAATAGATTCTTTTTTATTTAAATGAATATCTTTAGTACTTAAAAATGTACAATTAGCTCCTTGATCAAATATTGCTGATTCAAATGAACATCTAGTTCTTGTAGATTTTTTTTCAAACATTAGTATAATTTTTTTATTTTTTAAATTTTTTATTTCTTTTTTTAATTTTTTATTTCTTTTTAATATTTTAGTAATTTTTAAAAGGTACAAAATTTCTTTGTATGAATAATCTAATAATTTCAAACAACTTTTTTTGTATAAGATATTTTTCATAATTTTCCTTTATTTTATTTTTATAATAAATTGTAATAAATATTTAATTAATTTTAACATTAAGAACTTAAAAGTTTATAATTTTTTTTATTTTTAAATCATATTTTATTAAATGTATATTTATATATTACATTTTTTTTAAAATTAAAGTAAAATAAATTTAATTAATTAAAATATTTTTTATTTTAATATAAAAATATTAAAATTAATATTTTAACAAAAATTGTTTTTATAATTAATGTTTCTTTTAATTTTACATAATACATTTAAAATTTTACATATAAAAATATGAAAAAAATATATAATTCTTTATTATTTGAAAAAAAAGTTTTTAATTTATGGAAAAAAAAAAAATATTTTTTAATAAATTTAAAAAATTCAACAAAAAAAAATTATTGTATAATGATACCACCTCCTAATATTACTGGTAATTTACATATAGGCCATGCTTTTCAACAAACTATTATGGATATAATTATTAGATATAAAAAAATGTTAGGAAAAAACGTTTTTTGGCAAGTTGGATTAGATCATGCTGGAATTGCAACTCAATTATTAATAGAAAAAAAATATTTTTTTAATAACAATAAAAAGAATGTAAAAAAAAAATATAGAAATAAAATGAAGCATAAAGCTTTTAAATGGTATTCAAAAATAAAACAAAAAATATTTTATCAAATGAGTTGTTTAGGTAATTTTATAGATTTTAAAAAATCTAGATTTACTTTGGATAAAAATTTTTCTAAATCTGTTATACAAGCTTTTTTAAAATTATATAATAAAGGATTAATTTACAAAAAAAAAAAAATAGTTCATTGGGATACTTATTTGCAAACTGTAATTTCAGATTTAGAGATAAAAAATAAATCTATTGCAAATAAATTGTTTTATTTAAAATATTTCTTTTTTATAAATAATAAAAAATCTAAAAAATATTTAACAATAGCAACTACAAGACCAGAAACTTTATTAGGAGATACGGCTATTGCTATAAATCCTAAAGACAATAGATATATTAACTTAAAAGGATTATTTGTTTGTGTTCCTTTAATAAATCGTGTAATTCCAATTATTTTTGATGATTCTGTAGATATGTCAAAAGGAACAGGTTGCATGAAAATTACTCCAGCTCATGACTTTCAAGATTATGAAATTGCTTTAAAAAATTCTTTGCCAATTATTAACATTTTTAAAAAAGATGGAACAGTTAGAAAAATATTTAAAGTTTATGATATTTCTGGTAAAAAGATAGATTTATATAAAGAAAATTCTTTTATAAAATTTGATTTTTTATCAATTAAAGATTTAAAAAAAAAAATTGTTTATGAATTAAAAAAATTTTTATATATTATAAAAATTGAAAATTGTATAAGTAATATTCCTTATGGAGAAAGAAGTGATAAAGTCATTGAACCTTTATTAACTACTCAATGGTATTTAAAAATTTCTTCTTTTTCTAAAAATATTTTTAAAATTTTTAAAAAAAAATATATTAAATTAATTCCTAAAAAATATAAAAAAATTTCTTTATATTGGTTATTTAATATGAAAGATTGGTGTATTTCTAGACAATCTTGGTGGGGGCATAGACTTCCAATTTGGTATGATAAAAAAAAAAAAGTTTATGTTGGAAAAAATATTTTAGATATAAAAAAAAAATATTCTTTAGATGATTCTATCAAATTATATCAAGATAAAAATGTTTTAGATACTTGGTTTTCTTCAAGTTTATGGACTTTTGCTTCTTTAGGTTGGCCAAAAAAAACTAAGGAATTGAAATTTTTTCATCCTACTAATGTAATTATAAGTGGTTTTGATATTATTTTTTTTTGGATTTTAAAAATGGTGATAATGACAAAAATATTATTAAAAAATAAAGATATTAAATTAAATATTCCTTTTAAAAAGGTTTATATTACTGGGTTAATAAAAGATGAAAATGGAATTAAAATGTCTAAATCAAAAGGAAATGTAATTGATTTATTAGATTTGATTAAAGGGATAAGTTTAAAAAAATTATTAAAAAAACGAACTTCTAATTTAATTACTAAAAATAATATAAATAAAATTTTAAAATCTACTAAAAAACAATTTCCAAAAGGAATACCAAGTTATGGTGCTGATGCAGTAAGATTTAATTGTGCTCTTTTATCTACTAATTATAAAAGTATTACATGGGATTTAAATAAATTGAAAGGGTGTAAAAATTTTTGCAATAAATTATGGAATGCAAGTCAATTTATTAAACTGAATTTAAAAGATAAAAAATTAGATTTTTCAAGTTTTAAAAAAAATGATCTTATATATAATAAATGGATTTTTTATCATTTGAATAAAACAATTAAATTATTTACAGAATCTATTAAAAGATATAGATTTGATTTAGCTGCAAATTTTTTGTATTCTTTTGTTTGGAATAAATTTTGTAATTGGTATCTTGAAATTTCTAAAACAATTATATATTCAAATGTTTTTTCTTTAGATGATAAAAATAGTATTTATTGTACTTTACAAATAATTTTAAAAAATTTATTAAAATTAGCACATCCAATTATTCCTTTTATAACAGATTATATTTGGAACATTTTTAATGCTTTTCAAAATAAAAAAAATTCTTCTATTATTATACAAAAATTCCCTAAATATAAAAAATTTTATTTAAAAAAAAAAAATTTTTTTTGTATTACATGGTTAAAAGAAATAGTAATTTTTGTAAGACAAATTAGAAATGATTTAAATATTTCTAAAAAATTATATATTAATATTATTGTTAATAATCCTACTAAAAAATTTTTTAAATTTTTAAAAAAAAATGAATTATTATTAAAAAATTTGTTAAATTTAAAAAAAATTTTAATTTTTTATAAAAAAAAATTTTTTAAAAAATATTGTTTAGTTAAAATTATTGATACTGTGTATATATATTTTTTATTAAAAAGATATATAAAAAATATAATTAATATATCAAAATTAAAATTAAAATATAAAAAAATATTAAAAAAAATATTTTTATTAAAAAAAATTTTATGTAATAAAAATTTTTTAATAAAAGCACCTAAAGATATAATTACAGAAAAAAAAAAAAAATTGATTCTTTTAAAAAATTTAAAAAAAAATGTTTTAAATTATATTAACTTAAAATAATATAATAATTTTTTTAATAAAAATTTTTATAAATAAATTATATAAATTAAATAAAATAATATTTATTTATATATTTAATTTTATATTTTAATAATATAAATATAAATTTATTAAAATATAAAAATTATTTAATTTGAAAGTTTTAACTTTAAAATTTATATAATTTACATTGAAAATTTATAAAAAAATTTATGTTAAATATATAAATATTTTTTTTTATAATAAAAAACTATTTATTTTTAAAATATATTTTTATATTTATATATAATAAATAAATTAATTTTAAATTTTTTAAACATTTTTTAAAAAATTATTAATATATAAAGTATTTAAATAAACAAATTATTTAATTTTTTAATAATTATATTAAATTTATTTTAAAAAAATAACGTATATATTATTTTTATATTTTTTAAAAATTTTTTTATAATTTATTTTTTTATATATTTTTAACATTTTTTATATTATATTTTTGTATATTTTAAAATATTTTTAATTAATTTAGGACCTTCATATATAAGTCCGGAATATATTTGTATTAAATTAGCTCCAGAATTTAGTTTTTCTTGAGCTGAAACTGAAGAATTTATTCCTCCAGATCCAATAATAACTATTTTTTTTTTTGTAAATTTTTTTAATTTTTTTATAATTAATGTACTTTTTAGTTGCAATTCTTGTCCACTCAGCCCACCTTCTTCTGTTCCATGAGTAATATTTTTAAGAATTGATTTTTTTATGGTGGTATTAGTTGCTATTACACCATCAATTTCATATTTAATTAATTTTTTAGAAATATTTTTTATTTCTAAGTTATCTAAATCTGGAGATATTTTAATTAAAATTGGAACATATTTTTTATATTTTTTTTTTAATTTTTGTTGTTTTTTTTTTATTTTATATAAAATTTTTTCAAAAAATTTTCCATATTGTAACTTTCTTAAATTTTTAGTATTTGGTGAAGAAATATTAATACAAATATAATCAGTATATAAATATACTTTTTCAATACATTTTGAATATTCTAAAAATGCTAAATTTATAGGAGTATTAAAATTTTTTCCAATATTTACTCCAATTATTCCTTCAAATTTAGATTTTTTAAGATTTTTAATTAAATAATCTATTCCATAATTATTAAATCCCATTCTATTAATAATAGATTCTGATTCTAATAATCTAAAAATTCTTGGTTTAATATTTCCTTCTTGAGGCTTTAATGTTACAGATCCTAGTTCAATAAAACCAAAACCCATATTTGATAATATATTAATATAATCTCCATTTTTATCTAAACCAGCAGACAATCCTAAATGATTTTTAAAATTTAATCCCATTATTTTGATAGGTTTATAAAAATATTTTTTTTGATTAAAAAATTTTATGTTTATATAATTAAAAAATTTTAATAATTCAAATGTAAAGAAATGAGATTTTTCTGGATCTATTTTAAATAATATTTTTTTTAATATTGAATAAATCATGCTTTTCACTATAGAATAATGATATAGTTATTATGAATATTTTATTTATTATTAATAAATTTTAATAATAAATTATTATTTGTTTTAAAAATTATATTTTTTTAAAAATTCTTTTTTTATTAATATTATTATTTTTAAATAGTTTAATTAAAATTATTTTTAAATTTTAAAATAACTAATAATTTTTTATTTTTTTATATATAATTAAATTATATGTATAATTTATAAAAATAAAAAAAGAAAATTTTTATAATATTTAAGGAATTTTTTTAATGAATTTTAATCCCAAACATTATTCTATTTCAGAAATTTTTAAAAATCAAAAAAAATTTTTAAAATCTTTAGTTATTATTAAAGGATGGGTTAAAAATAAACGTAGTTCAAAAATTGGAATTTCTTTTATAGATATAAATGATGGTTCTTGTTTATCTTCTATTCAAATAATTGCTAAGAAAAAATTAAAGAATTATTTTTCTGAAATATTAAAGCTAACTACTGGATGTTCTGTTTCTATAAAAGGTTTTGTAATAATTTCTTTAAAAAATAATAATATATGTGAAATTGAAGCATATAAGATTAAAGTATTAGGTTGGGTAAAAAATTCTTCATCATATCCTATGTCCCCTAAAATACATACTATGGAGCATTTAAGAGAATTTTCTCATTTAAGAATTCGAACAAAAATTATTCATTCAGTATCCAAAATTCGTCATATTATTTTTCAATCATTTCATAAATTTTTATGGAAAAAAGAATATTATTGGGTTCCTTCTCCGATTATTACTGAATTAAACGCAGAAGGAGCAGGAGATATGTTTAGAGTATCTAGATTAAATATATCTGACATAACAAAAAAAAATTTCTCCTATAATAATTTTTATAAAAAAGATTTTTTTGGTAAAGAAACATTTTTAACTGTTTCTGGACAACTTACATTAGAAACATATGCTTGCGCCTTATCTAAAGTATATACTTTAGGGCCTACATTTAGAGCAGAAAACTCTAATACTAATCGTCATTTATCAGAATTTTGGATGTTAG
Source organism: Buchnera aphidicola (Drepanosiphum platanoidis) (assembly GCF_964020165.1). NCBI lineage: Bacteria > Pseudomonadati > Pseudomonadota > Gammaproteobacteria > Enterobacterales > Erwiniaceae > Buchnera > Buchnera aphidicola. The sequence continues at coordinate 89,819 of NZ_OZ026537.1, read as the reverse complement.
AAGTAGAAGCTGCTTTTTTAACATTAAATGATATTATTAAGTTAATATTAAAAATGTTAAAATATGTAATTTTTCAAGTTTTAAAGAAATGTCATGAAGAAATATTTTTTTTAAAAAATAATATTGATGCAAAAATAGATTCTAGATTAAAAAAATTTTTATCTTCAAAGTTTGTAATAATTAATTACGCAGAAGCATTAAAAATTTTAAAAATTTCTAAAAATAAAGAGATTAATTCTATTTGTTATGGTCAAGATTTAAATTCTGATCAAGAAAAATATTTAACTGATATATATTTTAAAAGCCCTATAGTAATTAAAAATTACCCTAAAGAAATAAAAGCTTTTTATATGCGATTAAATGAAGATAAAAAAACTGTATCTGGGGCAGATTTTATATTTCCAAAAGTAGGAGAAATCATTGGAGGCTCTCAAAGAGAAGAAAGGTCTTTAATATTAAAAAAAAGAATTCAACAATTAGGTTTAGATCCAAAATTTTATAAATGGTATCAAGATTTAAGAAATTATGGAACTGTTCCTCATTCTGGGTTTGGTTTAGGTTTAGAAAGATTTATTTTATATATAACTGGTTTAAAAAATATAAAAGATGTTACGCCTTTTCCTAGAGTACCAAAAAATGCTAATTTTTAATTTTTTTAAAAAAAATAAAAAATATTTTTTAAAAAAATGTTTGCATAGTATATTTATATATTTTAAAAATTTTTATTAATATATTTTTTTAAAAAAATTTTAAATATATTTCAAAAAATTTTTTTAATTAATATATTATTTTTTATTTTTTAAAAATTATAAGAGCTGAACTTATATAATAAAAATTAATTTAAATTAAAAAAAATTAATTTTAGGTGAAAGATTCAGCTCTTAAAATTTTTTATAAAAATATTTCTATCAATTTTAAATAGATTTTAATTTACAACCACCTAATAAATGAAGATGTAAATATTTTATTTCTTGACCACCATGCTTATTACAATTTATTATGATTCTATAACCATTTTTATGTATATTTTTTTTTTTTGCAATTTTTATAGCTACTTTTATCATTCTATTAATATATTTAAAATGATTTTTTTTGATATGATTTAAATTTTTTATAAATTTATTGGGAATTATTAAAATATGAATTAAAGCTTTAGGATGTATATCATAAAATGCAGTTACTAAATTATCTTGATAAACTATTTTTTTTGATTTTTTTTTTTAATTATTTTTTCAAAAATATTTTTTTTATTAATCATATTATTCTCATTTTAAAATTTTTTTTTTAAATAATCATCAATTAAAGTTTTAATATTATCAGATTTTGTTCCAAATACAATTTGTACTCCTGATCCAGAAATAAAAACTCCAGAAGCTCCTAAAGAAATTAATCCTTTTTTATTTATTTTTTGTACATTTATTACAGTAATTCTTAATCTTGTAATACAAGCATCAATGTTTACAATATTTTTTTTATTTCCTAAATAGTTAATTAATATAGGAATTTTTTTATAAATATTTTTAGTAGATTTTATTTCTTTATTACTTTCTCTTCCGGGAGTTTTTATATTAAAAAATTTTATATATGTAGAAAAAATTATAAAATATAAACTTGAATATAATACTCCTATAATAGGAAAATATAAAATGTTATTACTATGTTTACTTAATAAAATAAAATCGATTAATCCATGAGAAAAACTAGTTCCTGCTTTCATATTTAATAATATACATAAAGAAAAAGCTAATCCAGCTAATATTGAATGAATAAAATATAATATTGGAGCAACCATAATAAAAGAGAATTCAATTGGTTCAGTAATTCCAGTTAAAAATGCTGTTAAAGCTGCTGAAATCATCATTCCACCAATTTTTGCTTGATTTTTTTTTGCTGCATTAAACCAAATAGCTAATGCTGCTCCAGGTAAACCATACATTTTAAATAAGAAACCTCCTGAAAGTTTTCCAGCGCTATTATCTCCAGCCATATATCGAGCAATGTCTCCATGAAAAATTTGACCTAAAGAATTTTTATATTCTCCTATTTGCATTTGAAATGGTACATTCCATATATGATGTAAACCAAAAGGAACTAAAAGTCTTTCTACTGTTCCATAAATTCCAAAAGCTATCATTGGATTTTGATAAGCAGCCCATTCTGAAAAATTTTGAATTATTTTCCCAATACATGGCCAAATTATAGATAAAAAATATCCAATAATGATAGCACATAAACCAGAAATTATAGGAATAAATCTTTTTCCTGAAAAAAAACCTAAATATTCTGGTAATTGAATTTTGTAAAAATTATTAAACATTATTGCTGCTATTGATCCAGCAATAATTCCTCCAAATATTCCTGTATCATTACTATATAAATGAGAATTATTCACTAATTCATTCGAAACTAAAGGTAATAATATAAAAATTGTTTTTTCCATAATTTTATATGATATAACAGCAGATAATGCAGCTACACCATCATTTTTTGTAAATCCTAAAGCAATTCCCATAGAAAAAATTAAAGGCATATTTGAAAATATTGAATTTCCAGATTCTAACATTACACTTGATACAATTTTTGGAACAATTTCAAAATGTGCAGATCCTATACCTAACAATAATCCTGCTATTGGCAAAACGGAAACAGGTAACATTAAAGATTTGCCAATTTTTTGCAATATTGCAAACATATTTTTAAACATTTGTTATCTCTTAAATATAAAAACTATATTTAATATAAATTTTTTAAATTAATTAAATAAAATACGTTTTTTTTATTTTTTTTAATTTAAATAAGTTAAAAAAATTTTTTTTAATTATTTTACTAAGTTTTTTTTTTTTAATTTTTATAATTTTTGATATAAATGTAATTATATCGTTTATATGTGAAGGATTGTTTTCTTTTCCTCTATAAGGTTCAGGAGTTAAATATGGAGAATCTGTTTCGATTAATAATTTGTTTAAAGGTATAAATTTAATAATTTTTCTTAAATTTTCAGAATTTTTAAAAGTTATTATTCCAGATATAGAAATATAAAAATTTAAATTTAATAAATTTCTTAACATGTTTAGATTTTGATTAAAAGAATGTAAAATTCCTCCACAAATTTCAGAATTTTCTTGTTGTAAAATTTTTATAGTATCTTTTTCGGCACTTCTAGAATGCACAATAATTGGTTTGTTTAATTTAATTCCTAATCTAATATGTTTTCTAAAAATTTTTTTTTGTAATATATTACTTTTTTGTCCATAATAATAATCTAATCCTGTTTCTCCAATAGCAGATACCATTTTTTTTGAACAAAATTTTTTAATTTTATAAAAATCTTTTATATTTTTAATGTTTAATGGATGAATTCCACAAGAATAAAGAATATTATTAAATTTTTTTTTAAATTTTTTTTTAATTTTTTTAAAATTTTTTAAAGAAGTCGATACTAGTAATATCATTTTAACTTTTTTTAAATAAGCTATTTTTAATATTTTTTTTGGATTAGAATTATTTTTCTTATAATTTAACTTATCTAAATGACAATGTGAATCTATTAGAAACATTTTTAACCTATAATTTTGTTATTTTTATAATTTTTCTAAAATTGATAGTATTGTTAATATTGTAAAAGTTTTGTCAATTCCTTTTATATTTTTAATATAAAATTGTGTTTTGTTTAAATATTTTATAAATAAAAATAATTTTTTTTTTGAGTATTTTTTTTTTAATAATTTTATTAAACTTAATTGATCAAAATTTATTAATTTAATTTTTTTATTTAATTTTGATTTAATAGAATCTAAGATTATAAGACATAACCAAAATATTTTTTTTTTTTTATTTTTTTTAAATTCTGAAATTAATGTTATAAAATTATTTTTTTGAATAGACAAATAAATTTTTTTAAAAAATTTTTTTCTTTTATAAAAATTTGAGCTATTTAAAAATTTTTTTGCTTGTATAGGGGAATTTTCTGAAATTTTTAAAGATAATAAAAATTCTTTATTATATTTTTTATTTAATTTTTTTTTTTTGAACCAATCAATACTATTTTTTGTATTAGGAGGATATATATAATATGTAAAACATCTACTTTTAAAAGTTAATTTTATAAAATCAGAATAATTTTGATTAAAAAAAAACCATGTATTTTTAGGAGGATTTTCTAATATTTTTAAAAATACACTTATAGCAGATTCCGTTAAAAAATTCATTTCAGGAACCCATAATATTTTAAAATTACTACATTTTGGAGTGAATATAATTTTTTGAATATATTTTAAAGTTCTATCAATTCCTATTGAACTTTTTTTTTTTTTTAAAATATGTAAATCAGGATGATTTTTATTTTTTATTAATAAACAACTTTTACATATGTTACAAAAATTAAATTTATAAGAATTTAAACATAATATTTTTTTGCATATTGAAAAAATTAATTGATTTTCTCCTATATTTTTAGCAGATTTTATTATTATAGATCGACAATTATTAAATTTATAATAATCTTGAATTATAATTTTATAAATTTTATCTAACCACGGATATGAACTCATATTTGATATTTTTTAAGCCATTTTTCAAATTTATGTTTAATATTTTTTTGTACATTTTTTAAAGTATTATTTGTATTAATAAATATTTTTTTTTTATCTAAATTTATTTTTTCTAAATATTTATTTCTTACAGAATCAAAAAATTTTTTTGATTTTTTTTCTATTCTATCAATTTTTTTTTTTCGAAATAATATTCTTTTTAAAGCAATTTTTGGGGTAATATCTAAATATATTGTTAAATTTGGTAATATTTTATCTTTTATTAATGTATTTAAAATTTTTAAATATTTTTCTTTTATATTATTTCCTCCATTTTGATAAGCAAAAGAAGATAATTGATGTCTATTTGAAACTACCCAAAAATCATTTTTTAAGGCTGGTTTAATAATATTTTCTAATAATTGTGATCTTGCAGCATATAATAATAATAATTCTGAATATTTAGTTAATTTTTCTTTTTTATTATTTTTTTTTAAAATATTTCTAATTTTTTCAGATATTTTAGTACTTCCTGGTTGTCTAACAAAAATTTTTTTTTTTATTCTAAATTTATTAAAACATTTTTTTAAGATTTTACAAGCCATATTTTTTCCTGAACCATCAATTCCTTCAATAACAATAAATTTGCCTTTTTTCATAAATTATAACATTTTATTTTTTTAAAGTTTAAATGAATATGTTTAAAGTAATATAAATATTTTAAAAATTATTTTTTATAATATTTTTTTATTATGTTTATTAAAGATTGAACAGAAGTCACTTTTTCAGAATCTTTATCAGAAAAATTAATTTTAAATTTTTCTTCTACATTCATAATTATTTCTATTAAATCTAAAGAATCTGCTTTTAAATCTTTTCTAATTAATTTTTTTTTTTTAATTTTTTTTTTAGTATTGAGACATTTTTTTATTATTTTTTTTACTGTTTTTTTTATACGAAATTTTTTCATAACTTGTTTCCTAATTTTTTTAAAAATTAATATGATTATAATAATTTTAATTTTAAAATAATCCTTGTTTATTTCATTAACATTCCTCCATTAACATGTAAATTATGACCAGTAATATAATTAGAACTTTTTTTACATAAAAAGAATACTGAATTTGCAATATTTTTAGGAATTCCTAGTTTTCCAAGTGGTATTTTTTTTAAAATTTTTTTTTTTATTTTATTATTTATTTTTTTTATGATTTTTGTTTTTATAAATCCAGGAGATACTATATTAACTGTAATATTTTTCTTTGCTACTTCTAATGCTAAAGATTTTGTAAATCCAGATAATGCAGATTTAGAAGCAGAATAATTTGTTTGTCCTGTATTTCCTATATTCCCAATTATAGATCCAATATTAACAATTCTTCCATATCTATTTTTTAACATGTATTTTATAGCTATTTTAGAAGTATAAAAAATAGAGTTTAAATTAGTATTTATTACTTTTATCCAATTTTTTTTTTTCATATTTAATAATAAACTATCTGATATAATTCCAGCATTGTTTATTAATATATCTATTTTTTTAAATTTTTTATAAATTTCTTTAAATATTTTTTTTATTAAAAACATGTTTGTAACATTTAATACAATTCCTTTTCCATTATTTTTAACAATTTTATTAATTTTTATTTTTCCTTGTTTGGTTCTTGAAATTCCAATAACATAAATATTTTTTTTTATAAATTTTTTTAAAATTGATTTTCCTATTCCTGAATTAGCTCCTGTAATTATTGCAACTTTTTTTTTTTTTATTTTCATATTTTAAAAGAGTTAAATATTTTTTTAAAAAATTTAATTTTTTTATTTTTATCAAATTTTGATAATATTGGATATAAACCAATTTCTAATATTTCATCTATGTTTTGAGTTAAAATAAATTGAATAGTTTTTTCCCATAAAACAGGTGTATATATTTGTTTTGCTAATTTTTTTTTAATTTCTTTTGGATTTGTTAAAAAATTTACTAAATTACTATCTATATAAAAATGCTTAGGTTTATAAAATGAAAATTTATTAATAAAATTAAAAAAATTTTTAGCAAATTTTTTCATAGAAATACAATGAAATGGATGTTTTATTGGAAGTTGAAAAAATTTTTTTATATTTTTTTTTTTTAATAAAAAAATAATTTTTTTTTTTATTTTTTTACTTCCTGCAATTACTATTTGTTTTTTTGAATTAATATTAGAAATTGAAACTAATTTTTTTAATATATTTGTATTTAATAAATTTTTTATTTTTATTTTTTTTTCATTAAATATTACAATCATAAAACCTTTTTTTTTTTTTAATAATTTTCCTCGGAAAAAAACTATTTTTAAAGCATCAGCAAATTTTATAGACTTTGATGCAACTAAAGCTGAATATTGACCTAAACTATGTCCTGAAAATATGAATGAATAAAAATATTTTTTTTTTTTATAATATTTTTTCCATATTTTATATAAAGCTAAATTAGTAATTAAATTTATTACTTGAAAATATTGATTTTTTTGTAAAAATTTTTTTTTTTTTTTATATATAATTTTCCAAATATTTTTTTTTAAAATTTTTGAAGATTTTTTAAAAATTTTTACAACTTCTAAATATTTTTTAGAAATTTTAATAATTTTTGAAAAACTATAATTTCCTTGACCTGAAAAAATGATTGATATTTTTTTTTTTTTTTTTTTTGTTAATTTATTAATTTTTATCATTTTTTTTTAAAAATAAATATTTTTTGCCCCGATAAAAACCTTTTTTGGTTATATGATGTCTAACATGATATTCTTTAGATAATTTTTCGAAAGATATTAAAGTAGAATTTTTAATACTATCATGAGATCTTCTCATTCCTCTTTTAGATCGAGTAGGTTTGCTTTTTTGTACAGCCATAATTTTATAATTTTCCTTAATAAAGAGATTTAACATATATTTTTTAATTTATTATTATTAATAATAATTTTTAAATTTTTATTTTATTATAATTCAATTTTTGTATTATATCTAATATATCTGAAAATTTTTTTTCTAAAGGAGCTCGTATAGTAATTTTTTTTTTATTTTTTGGGTGATAAAATTTAATTTTATATGCATGTAACAAAATGTTTTTTTTAATTTTTTTATTATTAATAAAATTTTCTATTTTTTTATTTCCATATCTATCATCAAACAAAATTGGATGCCCAATATGTGATGCGTGAATTCTAATTTGATGTGTTCTTCCGGTAATTGGATAAGCTGCAAGTAAAGTGAAATTTTTAAATTTTTTTATAATTTTAAAATAAGTTTTAGAAGTTTTTCCATCTTTATGAATAAAAACTAATTTTTTATTTTTTTGAGATATTTTTCTTTGTATAGGCTCATTAATAAAACATTTTTTTTTAGGCCAATTGCCATGGACTATTGTTAAATATTTTTTTTTTATTTTTTTCATTAAAAATTGTTGTTGTAACATTTTTAAAATAGATTTTTTTTTTGCTAATATTAATACTCCGGACGTATTTTTATCAATTCTATGAACAAGTTCAATAAAATCATTTTTAGATTTTTTAAATCTTAAAATTTCTATAATTCCATATTTTATTCCACTTCCACTATGAACAGCAATTCCTGATGGTTTATTAATAATTAAAATATATTTATCTTCATATAAAACACTTTTTTTAATTTTTTTTTGATTTTTATTTTTAATGTTTATTTTTATTTTTTTTTTTAATACAATCCTTAAAGGAGGTATTCTAATTAAATCTTGGGTTTTAAGTTTATATCTTGGTTTAATTCTTTTTTTATTAACTCTTATTTCTCCAGTTCTTAAGATTTTATATATTTTACTTTTTGGAATTTTTTTATATGTTTTAAATAAAAAATTGTCTATTCTTTGATTAGCATCAAGAGAGTCAATTTTTATTATTAAAACTTTTGTTTTTTTCATTTTTTCCTTATTTAAAATGATAAAAAAATTTATAATATTTTATAATATATAGTAATAAAATTTTAAAGTATATTTTTTAATATAAATTTTTTTTCGCAATAATTTTTTAAATTTTATAATAAAATAATATTAATAAACTGATGTAAAAAATTTTTAATTATGAAAAAAATTTTAATAGATATATATCACAATAAAGAAGTTCGAATTATATGGATAAAAAATAATATAATAAATAATTTAAAAATAAATAAATTAAATGAAAATCATAGAAAGTATAATATTTATAAAGGAACTGTAGATAACATTAATTTTGGTTTAGAAGTGATTTTTGTGAATTATAGTTTTAAAAAATGCGGAATTTTACCTTTTTCTAAAATTTTTAATAAAAATATTATAAATAAAAATAATAAAAAATATTTTTATGTAAATAAAAAAATTTTGAAAAAAAATTCTGTAATTATTGTTCAAATTATTAGAGAAGAACATTTAAATAAAAAAGCTATTTTAACAAATATAATTACTTTATCAGGAAATTATTTGATATTGTTAATAAATTCAAAAAATTTAACTACTACAATAAAATTTTCTAAAAAAATTAATTTTAAAAATATTTTTTTTTTAAAAAAAATAATTAAAAAATTAAATATTCCTAAAAAAATGTCTTTAATAGTTAGATTTTCTTCTATTAATAGATCTTTTAAAGAATTAAAAAATGATTTTTTAAATTTATTAAAAAAAAAAAAAAAAATAAAAAATTTAACAAAAAACAATATTATGTTAAATACTTGTAAAAAAAATATTTTTAAAGAATGCCTTCAATATTGTTTAAAAAATAATTTTAAAAAAATAGTTATAAATTATAAAGAGTTATATATTTTTTTACATAAAAAATTACTTTTTTTAAAACGATTGGATATCTTAGAGAAAATAAAAATATTTAATAATACTATAAATTTATTAAAATTTTATGATTTAAATACTGAATTTAAATCAATTTTTACAAAAAAAGTTATATTACCTTCTGGAGGAAACATTTTTTTTGATATAACTGAAGCTATAATAGTTATTGATGTAAATTCTAGTAAATGTATTTCAAAAAAAAATTTTGAAAGTACAGCTTTATATACAAATTTAGAAGCAGCATATAAAATTTCTCAACAAATTAAATTAAGAAATTTAGGAGGAATAATTATAATTGATTTTATAAATATGAAATATTTAATTAGTAAAAAATTTTTAGAAATTTCTATAAAAAAATTTTTTAAAAATGATTATAGTCGTATAAAATTAGGAAAAATTTCAAAATTTGGACTATTTGAATTTTCACGTCAAAAATTTTAATTTTTATATTTTTATAAAGTTTAAAATATATTTTTATCATTCATAAAAATATATTTTAAGTTTATATTTTAATATTTAAAAAAATTTTTATTTAATATATTAATTATTTATATAATCAAATGACCTAATTTACAAGATTCTATCCAAAAAAAATAAGAAAAAATACATAATGGCATAAACAAATATACGAATAATATTTTCATTTTTTTTTGGTAATTTTCCAACTTAATGTTTGTTTGCCTAAAAATATTGAAATTTTTTTATTTTTATTTATTTTAATATTATTTTTTACGATCCAATTTTTTTTTTTAAAAATTATTTTTTCTTTATTTAAAGGTAAATTATAAAATTTTGATCCATTTATAGAACAAAAAGATTCAAAATTTTTTAATTTTTTCATTTTTTCAAAAATTTTTAAATAAATTATTAACGATGTAGGGGCATTAAAAATTCCAGGAGATCCACAAAAATTTTCTTTTTTAGATATTAAATGTGGAGCAGAATCACTTCCTAAAAAAAAATATTTATTACCACTAGTAACAGTTTTTATTAAATATTTTTGATGATTTCTTTTATTTAATATGGGCAAACAATATAAATGAGGATTTATTCCATTTGAAAATATATCATTTCTATTATATAACAAATGATGAGGAGTAACTGTAGCTGCAATATTTGGAGGATTATTTAAAACATATTTAGCTGAATTTTTTGTACTAATATGTTCTAAAACAATTTTTAAATTTGGAAAATTTTTTCTAATTTTAGGTAATACATTTTTTATAAAAAAAATTTCTCTTGAAAAAATATCTATATTTTTAGAATAAATTTCTCCATGAATCATTAAAGGGATTTTAAGTTCTTCCATTTTTTCTAATATTTTATTAATTTTACTTAGATTGGAAATACCATATTGAGATAAATTAGTAGAATTTTTAAAATATAATTTTGCAGAAAAAAAAATTTTTTTTAAAAACCCTATTTCTAATTCTTTTATATTACTATTTTCTGTAATATAAAATGTCATTAATGGTATAAATTTATTTTTTTTAGAACTATTTACAATTTTTTTTTTATATTTTAATGCTTTTTTTATAGTATTTATAGGATTTTTTAAATTTGGCATAACTATTACTTTATTATAATACTTTCCAGTATAATTAGCGATTTTTTTTAAAATTTTTCCATCGCGAAGATGAACATGAAAATCGTCTGGTTTGATCATAATAATTTTTTTTTTATATATTTTCATTTTTTGTTTTTAATTATTATTTTTATTAATTTAATTTTTTAAATTTTTTAATAAAAATTTATATTTTTTTAAAGTATTTTAATAGTTATTTTATCAATTATGCTATTATTATAAAAAATAATTTTTAAAATTTATTAATTTAATTTTTTATTTTAATAAAAATTAGTGAATTAATTTAATTAACATAATAAAATTTTATAATTTAATTTATATTTATTACCTTATTATTAAAATTAAAAATTATTTATTTTTTTATATAATTAATTATAAAATTATTTTTATAGTTTAATAAAAATATGATAAAAAAATATAAATTAAAAAATATATATTTATAATTTTTTTGTATTTTAATTATATCAAATATTATTAAAAATATTTATAAAAATTTTAAAACTTAAAATAAAATTTTAAATTATAAAATACACAAAATATAATAACTTATAAATTATAATATTATTTATTGTATAATCTTATAAATAAATAATATAATATAATATACACAAAAAAAAAAAAAAAATAAAATTATTAATATATATAAATATATTATAATAATATTAATTAACAAATAATTAATTGACTAAAAAATTTTTTTTTATTTTTGATTTTTATATTTATAAAATTTAAAATTTATTATTAAACTTTAGATTTTATTTTTTATAATATTTTTAAATATATAATAATATTATATTATAACAAATATTTTTAAAATTACTTTTATTTAAAAATTTTTAATTATTTTAATAATTAGTTAAATAAATAAATATTAATTTATAATAATTTTTAAAAATTTAAAATTAATATAAATTATTTAAATGATAATATTTTAATAAATTTAATAGAGTAAATTTAATTTATGAATAAAAAAATTTTAACAATTTCATTATTTTTAAGTAGTATGATGTTATCCAGTCCTGTTAAAGCTAATACTATTCAAAAAAATTATCCACATTGGTATTTTGGAACACAATTTAAACTCGTTCAATCAGATATTGCTGTAGAAAATAATTTTTTAGCTCGACAAGATTACATTCCAGATTATCAAGCTAAATCATTAATGGGTGTTATTTTAGGATATAAAATAAATCCATATTTTAATTTTGAATGTGCTTTTAATATGCCATTAAATAATAGTATTTTTTTCCAACATAATAATAATTCTTTTAATTTTAGTAATGATCAAAAAAATAATTTTGTTTATAATTATAATAATCAAATAGAATATAAAAAATTTAATAGTAATCATAATTATTATAATGATAATAATTTAAATCATTATAAAAATTTAAAGTTTCAAAAAATAGAATATAAAGAAAATATAAAAATTAAAAAAAAGTTATATAAAAATAATAATTTAAAAATAAATTTTAGATCATATAGTCGTCCATATAAATTATCATTAGAATCAAAAAAAAAAATTAACAATAAAGTTGATAATCAAAAAAAAGAAAATAATATTAATAATTTTGATAATGATATTAGTTCTAATGATGATGAAAATAATGATATAAAAAAAAAAAAAATTTTTATGTCAAAAATTTTAGAAAATGATTTAAATATGCGTTTTAAAGATAAAAAAAATAAAAAAGAGAAACATACTGAAAAAAATGATGATAATAATACACATCAAAATAAAAAACCAGAAATAGTAGGAAGCATAGAAAGTGTTTTAAATGATAATGATGTAGATATTTTAAATAGTAAAAGTATGAAGACAGAAACTATTCCAAAAAAAAAAAATAATGTTGAGAAAAAAAAAGATAATAATGATAAAAAATATGAATATATTGATAAAGAATATATTAATAATAAAGAAAATGATTCATCTAGTAAAAATACAAAAAATTCAAAAATTAATAAAAATTCAAATTCTGTAAATGATTATGATGATACTTCTCCTTTACAAAATTTTCAAATTTCTACAAGATTTAATTATTTTTTAACAAATAATTTTATTGTATATACAAGAACAGGTGTAGAATCAAATTTAAGAGAAAATTATTTTTCAAATTTATTAAAATATAAAGGTTCATTTTTAAATAATAATATTAAACCAGTATTATCTGTAGGAATAGAATATAAAGCAGACGATGTAATGTCTACCAGATTAGAATATGAAAGAGTATCAAAAATTTCTAACTTTAATAATTTATTAAATTGTGATAATGATTCTTTAAATTTTAATATTTTATGGAATTTTGATGATTTTTCATGGAAGAGTTTAAAAAAATCTTTAAGTTTTTATCATAATTCTTCTAACACAGTAATAAATAAAGATATAAATCGAATTAATTTATTTGAAGATATTTCTTTTAATTCTAATAGTAGTAAAATTACTCCTTTTGGAGAAACAGTTTTAAATAAATTAATATATAATTTAAAAAATATGAAGTTAAAAAATGTTTCTATGTTAATTTTAGGAAATTCTGATAGATTAGAGATAAAAAATAAAAATAATAAATTTTTAGCTTTATCAAGAGCAGAATCAGTATTAAAATATTTTAAAAAACATGATATATTTATAGAAAATACAAAAATTCGTAGTTTAGATAATCATGATTCTATTTCAAATAGAATATGTACTAATAAAAATAATAAAACATTTTTAAAAAATTGTTTATCTCCAGATAGAAGAGTAGAAATTTTAATAGAAGCATATCAATAAAAATTAATGAATTTATTATTCTTAACATTTTATTAATTAATAATTTTTTTTAAATAAAAAAAATAAAATTTTTTAAATTTTTAAAATAATTTTTAAAATTTTTATATTTTGAATTAATATTTTCGGAGGAGGAGGGATTCGAACTCTCGGATGATTTCTCATCGGCGGTTTTCAAGACCGCTGCCTTAAACCACTCGGCCACTCCTCCTAAAAAAAATATAAAAAATTTTATTTTTATATAATAAATCATTTTATATTGTAAAGTAAAGAAATTATTTTAATAATAAACTTTTATAATTTTTTTTTTAAAATATTTTTTATAAGAAATTCAATTATTCAATAAAATATTAATAAATAAAATTAAAAATAAAAAATAAAAATATGGTTATTATGAATATAATAATTGACATTTTAAAAGATTTTGGTTAATCTTTTTAATATATAAATATATAATTTTCTTATTTTTATGGTGCATTGGCAGATTGGTTTATGCAGCGGATTGCAAATCCGTAAAGCTCGGTTCAATTCCGAGGTGCACCTAAAAAATTTTATAATTTTGAATTATTTTTTTGCCCGAATGGTGAAATTGGTAAACACAAGGGACTTAAAATCCCTCGGCTTAAAAAAAGCTTTGCGGGTTCGAGTCCCGCTTCGGGTAAAATATTAAAAATTAATTTTATTTATTTATAATTATAAGTATTTTAATAATAATTAAAAGATTGATATATTTTAAATAAATTATTTTGTTTTATAATTTTACAATTTTTAAAAATTTTTTTTAAATTTTTAAAATATGATAAAGAAGATATAGAAACTATTTGAATTTCTCCATTTTTTTTAAGATATTTTTTAGATTCTTTAATAATATTTAGTGCAGTTTTCATAGAAAATTTTAAATTTTCATGAATAGGAGGATTTGAAATTATAAGATCAAATTTTTCTTTAATGTTAGAGAAAATGTTTGAAATAATAGGATTAGCATTAATATTATTTTTTTTTAAATTTTTTTTAAGGCAATAAAATGATGTGTAACAACTTTCAGATAAAACAATTTTTTTATATTTAAATTTATCACATAAAGAAATTAATAAAAATCCAGATCCTGATCCTATATCTAATATTTTTTTATAAAATTTTTTAAATTTTTTATTTTTTACAAAATATTTACTAGCTTCATCAATTTTTTTATATCCAAATACCCCCGGTAAAAATTTAAAAAATTTTTTATTATATTGATGTTGTTTATAATATTTTTTTTTATTAAAAAAAATTTTTTTTTTTAAAAAACCATAATATAATGAAGATTTTACTCCATATTTAATTTTTTTAAATCCAATAGAACTTTTAAAAAAATTTTTAACACTATTAACACCACTATTATTTTCTCCAATAATAATTATTTTTGTATTCAACAATATTTTAGAAAAAATTTTGTTCATATGAAAATAATTTTCTAATTTATTTTTAGACCATAAATAAATTACAAAATTTATTTTTTTAAAAGAATATTTTTTAAATTTTGAATCATAAATTAAATTTTTAAAATTTTTTTTTGATACAAATTTTTTATAATGATATTTTTGTAAATGTATTTTTAAAAAATTATTTTTAATTTTTTTTAATAAAAAATCTTGAAAATACCCAGAAAAAAGTACTTTTTTATCTTTAAACATATTTATATTTTTTATTAATAATTTACTAGAATTACTTAATTTCAAGTTATAACCTTTTTTATTATAAAATATATATTTATATTTTTTAAAACTTTTTTTTAAAATTAAAATAACTAAAAATTTTTTTAACACACTACATTATCTGAAATATTAAAATTTTAAAAATTATACAAATATTTAAATATAGTTATTAATATTAAAAATTTTTTAAAAATTAATAATATTGAAATGTTTAAATATTAAAATTATTATTTTTATAATAAAAAAAATTTTAAAAAATTTTTTATTAATAAAAATTTATAAAAATTTAAAATATTTTTTTTAAAATTAAAATTAATTTAACATATTTATATTCATTTATATTTAAAAATTACACAATACAATTTAATTTAATTAAATTAAAATATAAAAAAAATAATATAACAGTTTAAAAATTTTATTTTATAGTTTTAAAATTAATTAATATTATTAGTAGTAATTTTTTTTAATAATAATTTTTTAAAATTTATGAAAATATTTTGTAAACACTAGTTCTGGAACTAGTGTTTTTTTTAATTTAATATCTTTTAAAGCTAAAGGAATAATATATTTAGCGTGTGAAAATTTTATTTTTATAAAAAAATTTTTAAATTTTAAAGATTTTAAAATTTTTGGATTAAAATTTCCTGCAAACACACATCTTTTTTTTATTTTGTTCAAATGTTGTAAAAGTATTTTTTTATTAGTAGATAAAAATTTTTTTTTTTTTTTTAAAAAATTTTTTTTTATTAAATATTTGGAATAATAATATCTATTTTTATTCATTTTCATAATTATAAAAAAATTTTTTTCATACAAAAAATTATTGTATGCCTCTTGTGCAATAATTTTTAAACTAGATATTTGTAACAATGGTATATTAGATCCAATAGATAAACCTTGCGCAATATTAGTAGAAATTCTTGTTCCTGTGAAATTACCGGGTCCATTACAAAATGCAATTATATTTATTTTTTTTAATTTGATTTTATTTACAAATAAAATTTTTTTTATCATTGGAAACAAAATTTTTGAATGTTGTCTTTTACATTTTTTTTGATAATAAAAAATTTTTTTTTTATATAATAAAGATACTGAGCATGAGTTGTATGAAGAATCAAAAGACAGTATCTTCATTATTTTTTTCCTTTTTAACAATTATTTTATATAAATATTAAAAAATTTAAAATTTTTAATTAATTATTTTTTTGTAATTTTAATTGTATTAATTTTATTTTTAGTAGATTTTATTATACAAAATTTAAAATTTCCAATAAAAAATTTTTCACCTTTTTTTAACACTCTTCCTTTTTTTTGAATAATCAGATGAGCTAAAGAAGTACAAGAAGATTTTTCTTTAAACATATTTTTAACAAAAAAATTTTGTTTTTTAAAATCTATATTTAAAATTTTTTGAATAGAATGTAAATCAGTAGATCCAGGTACTATCCAGCCATTTTTTTTAACTAAAATATTAGGATTTTTATTAATTAGATTAAAATTTTCTATAATAGTTTTTAAAAAATTTAATGGAGTAATTAACCCTTTAACAATTCCAAATTTATTAACAATAATATAAAAATTTTTTTTTGAATTTTTAAAAAATTTTAATAAATCTATGATATTCATAGTTTCTGAAATGATACAAGGAGGATTTTTTTTAACAAATTTTTTAATTTTAGACTTTTTTTTATTTAATAAAAAAATTAATTTTTTTGTTTTTATTATTCCAATAATGTTGTTTAAATTATTTTTACAAACAGGATAAAAATTATATGTATTTTCTAACAATTTTTTTTTAATATTTTTTGAAGAATCATTGATATTAATCCAAGATATTTTTTTTCTTGGAATCATTATGTTTTTCACTGTACGATTTGAAAGTTTTAATATGTTTTGTATCGTATAAATTTCTTCATTTTTTAAATTATTTTTATTTTTTTTAAATAAACTATTTTCTTTGTTTTTTAATTTTTTTTCTTCTATTAAAATAGTTTTTTTTATTAATTTAAATAATTTTTTACGAACTAGATTTTTATTTTTATATTTTGGAATATTTTTTTTAAATATTTTATTAAAAAGTTCTACAAAAATAATAAATCCTATAGATGTATATAAATATGCTTGAGAGAAAGCATAGTTTATAGATTTACAAAATAAATTAATTCCTACAAATAATAAAAAAAATAAACATATTGTGATAATTTTTGGATTAGATTTAAGAAATTTTACTAATTTTTGAGATCCAAATATCATTACAATAGTTGCGCATGTTACAGAAAAATACATAATCATTAAATTATTAGTTAATCCAACTGCTGTAATAATAGAATCAACAGAAAATATTGCATCTAAAATAACTATCTGTATGATCACAAGCCAAAATGATTGATATCTTTTATTTTTTTTAACAATTTTATTAGGTTTATGTTTCGCTCTTTCTAATAATTCTAATAATACTTTTATAATTAAAAATGTACTACCTAAAAATAAAATTATTGATTTTATAGAAGAGGAAAAATTTTTAAATATTAAAATTTTATCATTTTTAATAGATAATGCCCAGGATGTTATAAACAATAATGATAATCTCATTAAAAATGATAAAATTAACCCTAAATATCTAGCTTGTTTTCTTTGAAAAGAAGGTAATTTTTCTGATAAAATAGACAAAAAAATTAAATTATCAACACTTAATATTATTTCTATCATAACAAATACAAATAAACCTGTCAGACCAGACGGGTCTAAAAGAACTGTCATTAGATACTCCGATTAATACAAAAAAAAAAATTAATATTTTAAAATTTATGAATTAATATTTTTATAAAATTTAAAATAAATTTTATTAAATATTCAAATAAATTTATATATTAAAATAATTAAAATTAATTATATAATTTATAATTATAATATCACAAATTTTTTTTAAAAAATATAAAATATTATTAGTCTTCAGAATTTTTAAAAATTGTTATTATATTTTTAAAATTATTAAATTAACAAATTTTGTTTAATAAAATTTATTATAATAATTTTAATACCAATTATAACCATTTTTTTTTAAAAGATTTTCTGAAGATTTAGGCCCCCAACTTCCAGGTTGATAAAGTTCTACTTTAGATTTTTTTAATTTCCACGCATTCATTAAAGAGTCTATCCATTTCCAAGATTGTTCAACTTCTTTTTTACTAACAAATAAAGATTGTTTATTTCTAATTACTTCAAATATTAATTTTTCATATGCATCATGTATATATTTTTTTTTAAATATTTTATGATATGAATTAGATAATTTAATTTCTTTATATTTAATATTTTTATTTAAACTAGGTTTTTTGTTTAATATAAATAATCTTAAACCTTCATTAGGTTGAATACGTATATGTAATCTATTCTTTGGAATATTTTTTTTATTATTTTTAAAAATATTAAATTTAATAGATTTAAAAACAATTACGATTTCAGATTTTTTTTTTTTTAACTTCTTACCTGTTCGAACATAAAATGGAATTCCAAACCATTTATGATTATCTATATTTATTTTTATTGCAACAAAAGTTTCTGTTAAGCTTTTATTACAAATTTTTGATTCTTCTGTATATGCTGGAATTTTAATTCCATGAATATTACTATTAGAATATTGCCCTCGAACAGTTTTTATATTAATATTTTTTTTATTAATTATTCGTAATGACTTTAATACTTTTAATTTTTCGTTTTGAATATTTTTAAAATTTAAATTTATTGGAGTTTCCATAGCAAGAATAGATATTATTTGTAATAAATGATTTTGAACCATATCTCTAGTTTGTCCTATTGAATTAAAATAATTCCATCTATTTTCTACTCCTAATTCTTCTGATAAAGTTATTTGAATATGATCAATAGTTTTATTACTCCAATTATTGAAAAATATAGGGTTTAAAAATTTTAAAAAAAATAAATTTATAATGGTCTCTTTTCCTAAATAATGATCAATCCTAAAAATTTGTTTTTCTTTAAAAAAAATATTAATTTTTTTATGAATTTTTTTTGAAGTTTTATATGAACTTCCAATTGGTTTTTCTACAATAATTTTACAATTAGATGTATTAAAATTTATTGATGCTAAACCTTTACATATGTTTGCATAAGTATCAGGAGGAGTAGCAAAATAATTAATAATATTTTTTTTAGATTTAGATTGCAATATTTTTTTTAATTTTAAAAAATTAGATGTTTTATTAATATCTAATTTGCAAAAATAAATTCTAGATTTTAATTTTTTCCATATTTTATAATTGATTTTATCATTCATGAAATTTTTTAAAGATTTTTTTACGATTTTTAAAAATTTTTTTTTATTCCATGTTGCTCTTCCCACCCCAATTATCTTAGTTTTTTTATGAAATTTTTTAAATTTTTCTAATTGATAGAATGCTGGAATTAACTTTCTTTTAGTTAAATCACCTTTTGCTCCAAAAATTACCAAATCAAATCTTTTTATTTTATTATGAGACATTTTTTAATAACCTTAATTTTTATAATTTAATATAATTGCATTTATTTGTTACAAAAAATTAAATAATTTTATATATTATATATATAATTATATATATTTGTTTTAAATTTTTAAAATTTTTTAATAAAATAAAATATATATTAATAATATTTGTAAAATCGTTTAATCTTAGAATTAAAAATCTTTATTATTGTAAATAAGTAATATAAAATTATATTAATATTAATAAAAAATTAATTTTAAAAAAATATTTTTTAAAAAATGTTATTTTTATAAACATATAAAATAGGTATATAAAAAATTTGAAACGTTTAAGAAGAACTAAAATTGTAATTACTTTAGGACCATCTACAGATAAAATAGAAACATTAGAAAAAATAATTAACTCTGGAGTAGATGTGTTACGGTTAAATTTTTCTCATGGTAGTACAAATGATCATATTAAAAGATCTAAAAATGCTTTAAAAATTATAAAAAAAACTGGAAAAAATATTGCGTTATTAGCAGATTTACAAGGCCCTAAAATTAGAATTTCAAAATTTAAAAATAAAGTAGTTTTTTTAAAAAAAAATAAAAATTTTTTGTTAGATTATAAATTAAAAAATATTTTAGGAGATCATAAAAAAGTAGGTTTTAATTATAAAAATTTAACAAATGATATAAATGTAAATGATATTCTTTTATTAGATGATGGAAAGATTCAATTAAAAATATTTAGTGTTAAAAAATATCAAATTTTCTCAAAAATATTGATTGGTGGGAAATTATCAAATAACAAAGGAATTAACAAATTAGGAGGGGGTTTAAATGCGGGATCAATTACTTTAAAAGATAAAAATGATATTATTACGGCGGCTAAAATTAATGTAGATTATTTAGCTGTATCTTTTCCTAAATCTTCTAAAGATGTAGAAAAAGCAAGATTTTTAATGAGAAAAGCTGGAAGTTTAGCTAAAATTATTGCTAAAATTGAACGAGCTGAAGCAGTTAAGAATGATAGTGTTATAGAAGAAATAATTTTAGCTTCAGATGCAATTATGGTTGCAAGAGGAGATTTAGGAATTGAAATTGGAGATCCAGAATTGGCGGGAGTACAAAAAAAATTAATTCGAAGAGCTCGTCAATTGAATAGAGTAGTTATTACTGCTACTCAAATGATGGAGTCTATGATTTTAAATGCTACACCAACAAGAGCCGAAGTAATGGATGTTGCAAATGCAGTGTTAGATGGTAGTGATGCTGTAATGTTATCTGCTGAAACTGCTTCAGGGAAATATCCTTTAGAAACTATAAATTCAATGTCTAAAGTATGTATTGGAGCAGAAAAAGTTCCTAGTATTAACGTGTCAAGACATAGAATTAATATTTATTGTAGAAGTATTGAAGAAATTATTGCTATGTCTGCTATGTATTCTGCTAATCATTTAATTGGAGTAAAAGCTATTATTACATTAACTGCGTCTGGAAAAACAGCTTTAATTACTTCTAGAATTACTTCAGGTCTTCCAATATTTGCTTTATCTAACAATCATAAAACATTAAATTTAACAGCTTTATATCGAGGGGTTATACCTTTATACTTTAAAACAAATAAATCAGGATTAGTTGTATCGAAAAAAGCTATTTTATTATTAAAAAAAAAAAAATATTTATTAAAGGGAGATATTGTTATAGTTACCCAAGGAAATATTATGGGAATTAAAGGAACGACTAATACTGTTAGAATCTTAAAAGTTGAATAAATATATATAATTATAATTTTTAAAAAAATTTATTATAAAATATTTTTTTTAATAAGTTTTAATTTAAATTATAATTATATTATAATATTATAATAAATATTTTATAAAAATTTTAATCCAAAATCATTTAAATCAGTTTTTTTAATTTTATTTGGAGCATTTGTAGTTTTACAAACAGATGAAGTATTTTTTGGAAAAGCAATTGTATTTTTAATATTTTTT
This sequence comes from Buchnera aphidicola (Drepanosiphum platanoidis), assembly GCF_964020165.1. Lineage (NCBI taxonomy): Bacteria > Pseudomonadati > Pseudomonadota > Gammaproteobacteria > Enterobacterales > Erwiniaceae > Buchnera > Buchnera aphidicola. Next base: position 67,945 of record NZ_OZ026537.1, on the reverse strand, counting down.
GTATTGTTTAATAACATAATTATTCTATCTAGCCCAAAAGCAATTCCTGCGTGAGGAGGTGTTCCATATTCTAAAGCTTTTAGAAAAAAATTAAAACTTTTTTTTTGTTTTTTTGAATTAATTCCAATCATCTTAAAAATTAATTCTTGCATTTTTCTGTTATTAATACGGACTGATCCTCCTCCTATCTCATGTCCATTTATTATTAAATCATATGAATCAGAAATTATTTTTTCAGGATTATTTTTTATGTCCTTTATATTATATTTTTTTAAAGGAGCTGTAAAAGGATGATGCATAGAAGATAAAATATCATTTTTTTTTTTTTTAAATAATGGAAATTTAGTAATCCAAATTGGACTCCATTTATTAGATTTTTTTTTTCTTATAACGTTTATAATTTTATTTCTTATTTCCCCAAATATTGTATAAATATTTTTTTTATTATTGCTTGCTAAAAATATTAAATCTTTATTTTTAGATTTATGTTTATTAATTATTTCTAATATACTTGATTTTCTTAAAAATTTTGAAAACTCTCCAAAAATAGAAAATTTTTTTAAAGAAAAATTTTTTATTTTTATAAATGTAATATTATTAATTTTATTTTTTTTAAAAAAATTAATAAATTTTTTTAAAATATTAATATGAACATTTGATCCTTTAGGGAATTTTAAAGAAATAATATGTTTAAAATTTTTTTTTAAGGAATAATGTTGAAATATTTTTTTTAAATTTATTAATTTAATGTTACAACGTAAATCTGGTTTTTCAGATCCAAATTTTTTGATAGATTTTTTAAAAGAAATTCGAGGAATTTTTTTTAATTTTACATTTTTTGTTTTTAACCAAATATCATGAATAATTTTTTCTGAAATTTTTATAATTTTTTTAGAGTTTACAAAAGAAGATTCAAGATCAATTTGAGTAAATTCAGGTTGTCTATTTGATCTTAAATCTTCATCTCTAAAACATTTTGCAATTTGATAATATTTGTCAATTCCTCCAATCATTAAAAGTTGTTTAAAAATTTGAGGAGATTGAGGTAATGCATAAAAATTTTTTTTTTTAATACGACTAGGAACTAAATAATCTCTAGCTCCTTCTGGTGTTGATTTAGTTAAAACAGGTGTTTCTACATTTAAAAATTTATTTTTATACATAAAATTTGTTATTATATGAATAACTTTATTTTTAGTTTTTAAATTTTTTATAATTTTTTTATTAATTCTTATATCTAAATATCTAAATTTTAAATTTATTTTTTTTGTTTTTTTGTTATCTACATTAAATGGAAATTTTTTAGATTTATTGTATATTTTCAATTTTTTAGCATATATTTCAAATTTTCCTGTTTTAACATTTAGATTTCTATTATTTTGAGATCTTTTTTTAACAAATCCTGAAACTTTTATACAAAATTCATTTCTTAAAGATTGAGCTAAACTAAAAATTTTTTTATTTGTATTATTAAAAACAACTTGAATAAATCCTGTATTATCTCTAATATTAATAAATATTATTTTTCCAATATTTCTATATTTACTAATCCATCCATAACATGAAATATTTTTATTAATGTCATAATTATCAATTTTTCCACATTTTTTTCTCATTTTTATCCTAAAATATATTTTATTAATTTTAATCTATTAATTTTAATTTTTTTAAAAAATATTTTCTTATCTACTTCTAAATGTAATTCTTCCTTTTGTTAAGTCATAATGAGTTAACTCTACAGTAACTTTATCACCAGTTAATATTCTAATATAATTTTTTCTCATTTTACCTGAAATATGAGCAATAATTATATGATCATTTTCTAATTTTACTTTAAAAGTTGTATTTGGTAAAGTATCTATAACAATTCCTTGCATTTCGATAATTTTTTCTTTAGACATAATATTTTATTCTCATAATTAAGATTTAACAAAATTTTATTTTTTATAATTTTTTATATTGAATTTAAATATTTTTCTGCATCTAGTGCAGCAATACACCCACTTGCAGATGCTATAATTGCTTGTTTATAAGTGTTGTTTATAACATCTCCAGCCGCAAAAATTCCTTTTATATTTGTTTGAGAAATATATTTTTTTGAATACTTTTTTGTAATTATATAATTATTTTTCATATCTATTTGATTTTTAAACAAAGAAGTATTTGGAATATTTCCAATAGCAATAAATATGCCATTAATTAAAATTTTCAATTTTTTTTTAGAATTTTTTTTAATATATTTTTGAATTAATATACCTGATATTAAATTATTATTTTTTAAAATTTTTTTTACTATATAATTTTTATATAAAAAAATTTTTTTTTTTTTTACTTTGTTTAAAAGTTTTTTAAGTAAAATATTTTCAGCTGTAAAATATTTTCTTCTATGAACTAAATGTACAGATTTAGCAATTTTAGATAAATATAAAGCTTCTTCAACTGCGGTATTTCCCCCTCCTATAACAGCAACTTCTTTATTTTTATAAAAAAATCCATCACATATAGCGCAAGTAGAAATCCCCTTTCCTAAATATTCTTTTTCTAATGCGATGTTTAAAAATCTTGGTGAAGAGCCTGTAGATAAAATAATTGAATTAGCAAAATATTTTTTTTTATTTTCTCCAATTAATTCAAAAGGTTTTTTCTTAAAGTTTACGCTTTTAATATGATCCATGATAATTTTTACTTTAAATTTTAATATTTGTTTTTTCATATTTTTCATTAACGTAAAACCTGTTAGTTTTTTATAACTTCCTGGCCAATTTTCTATATTATTAGTTTGAGTAAGTTGCCCTCCAACTAAATTTCCTGTAATAAGTATAGGATTTAAATTAGCTCTAGCAAGATATAATGCAGAAGTATATCCTGATGGACCAGATCCAAGAATTAAAACTTTTTTTTTTTTTTTCATTTTTATAAAAATATTTAAGATTAATTTTGAGTTTAAACAATATAAAAATTTTTTAAAAATTTTTAATTAAAAAAATTGTAGTATATTAAATTAAAAATTATTACAATTAAAAATAAATTTAATAAAATTATACTTTATTTTAAGTTATTTTTCTAAATTTTAAAAAATTATTTTTTATATTTTTAGATTATTTGTTTTTAATAATTAATTTAAATAATTAAAAATTGTAAATAAATAATTAATTACTTTAATTAAAAAAATTATATATCAATAATAACTTAATTTTTTTAAATTTTTAATTTTTTTTTGAACGGAATTAATTTACCTATGATAGATTACAAAATGTTAAAAAAATATCCTGAAATTTTTAAAAAAAAATTATATTTAAAAAATTTTAATTTGGATGTTTCAAAATTTTTAAGATTAGAAAAAAATAGAAAATATATTCAAATTAAAACTGAAAATTTAAGATTTCAACAAAAAAATTTGTCAAAATCTATTTCTAATATTAATTTATCAATAAAAAAAAAGAATAAAATTCGAAAAATTTTAATAGAATTAAGTGACAAATTTACTTTATTTAAAAAAAAATTATCTAAAGTAAAGAATAAAATTTATAAATATATGTCTTATATTCCTAATATTCCATCATTAGATACACCTAAAGGAATTAAAAAGTCTAATAATAAAAAAATATTTTCATGGGGTAAAAAAAAAAAATTCAATTTTTTAGTAAAAAATCATGTAGAATTAGGTGAGTCAATACAAGGTTTTGATTGGAAAGTTGCTTCAAAAATTTCAAATTCAAAATTTGCTATTATTAAAGGAAAATTAGCTTTTTTACATAGAGCGTTAGGTCAATTTATGATAGATTTTCATATAGAAAATCATGGTTATCAAGAATTTTATGTTCCATATTTAGTTAATGAGTCAAGTATTTTTGGGACAGGTCAACTACCTAAATTTTATAAAAATCTTTTTTGTATAAAAAAAATTATTAAAAATAATTTAAAAAAATTACATAAAGAAAAAAAATATTTTTTAATTCCTACAGCTGAAGTATCTTTAACAAATATTGCAAAAGATAAAATATTTAAAGAACATGAACTTCCAATGATGTGTATTTCAAAAACTCCATGTTTTAGATCTGAATCTAAAAATTATGGAAAAAATAATAAAGGGTTAATTAGAAATAATCAATTTGAAAAAGTAGAATTAGTAAAGTTTGTGCATCCAAAACATTCGTTTTTAAGTTTAGAAAAATTAACTGAACATGCAGAAAAAATTTTACAAGTTTTAGAATTACCGTATAGAAAAATATTGTTGTGTTCAGGTGAATTAGGCTTTTCTTCTTTTAAAACATATGATTTAGAAGTATGGTTTCCATCAATAAAAAAATATCAAGAAGTATCTTCTTGTTCTAATATGATTGATTTTCAAGCACGCAGAATAAATGCTAAATATTTTGATATAAAAAAAAAAAAAAATTGTTATATTCATACTTTAAATGGGTCAGGTTTAGCTGTAGGAAGAACTTTAGCTGCTATTCTAGAAAATAATCAAAATTCTAATGGAAGTATTAATATACCTAAAGTATTATGTAAAAGATATATGAAAGGCATGAAGAAAATATAATTGATAATTTATACTACATTTATTATTTATTAAATTTTTTTTAAAAATAATATTTAATTAATAAAAAATTATTAACAAAATTTTAAAAAAATTAATTTTTAAGATTTTATAAAATAAATATTTATTTTATAAAAGTTTTAAATATTTTTAAACAAAATTTTAGAAAAATTGGTGAAAAATGTTCAAAACTTATAATTTTAGCGCTGGACCTGCTATGTTACCTAAAACAGTAATGCGTAAAGCTCAAAAAGAATTTTTAAATTGGAAGAATACAGGATTTTCAGTTATTGAAATTAGTCATAGAAGCAAAAATTTTTATAATACTATTAAAAATGCAGAAAAAATTTTAAGAAAATTATTAAAAATTTCAGAAAAATATGCAGTTTTATTTTGTCATGGAGGTGCAAGAGGTCAATTTTCTACTATTCCTATGAGTTTTATTCATAACAATTATGAAAAAGCCGATTATATTAATAGTGGTTATTGGTCAAAAAGTGCATTTTTAGAAGCTAAAAAATATTGCAATGCAAATAAAATAAATGTTAAACAATTAAAAAAAAATAAAAAAATTATAATTCCAATGAAAAAGTGGAAATTAAATAATGAATCAAAGTATGTTCATTATTGTCCTAATGAAACTATAGAAGGAATTTCAATTTATGAAGAACCTAATTTTTTTTCAAAAAAAATAATTATAGGAGATTTTTCTTCTACATTATTATCTAGAGTTATTAATATTAATAAATATTCTTTAATTTATGCTGGAGCTCAAAAAAATATAGGACCTTCAGGAATTACTTTAATTATTTTAAAAAAAAATTTGATTAAAAATATTAATAATAAAATTGTTCCATCAATTTTAAATTATAGTACTTTACTAGAGAATGAATCTTTATTTAATACACCTACAACATTTTCTTGGTATTTATCTGGATTAGTTTTTAAATGGTTAAAAAAAATAGGAGGATTAAAAAAAATTCAAAAAATTAATAGTAAAAAATCAAATTTATTATATAACACTATAGATAAAAGTGATTTTTATTTTAATAATGTAGGAAAAAAAAATCGATCAAAAATGAATATAGTTTTTAATACACCTAACGAAAAATTAGATAATTTGTTTATACAAGAATCTGAAAAAAAAGGATTATTTTTTTTAAAAAATCATTATTTAATAGGAGGCTTAAGAGCGTCTATATATAATTCTATGCCTTTTAAAGGTGTTAAAAAATTAGTTAAATTTATGATTTTTTTTGAAAAAATTTACGGTTAATTTTAAATATAAGATATTATGTTACATTCTAAATATTATTAAAATTTTTATAAAAATTTTTATAAATTTTAAATTAGAGCAAATATTATGAAAGATAAATTATTATTAAAATCTGTAAAAGTGGTAAATGGAGTAATTAATTTACCTGGTTCAAAAAGCATTACTAACCGAGCATTATTATTATCATCAGTATGTAAAGGAACTACTTGTCTTAAAAATATGTTATATAGTGATGATGTAAAATATATGTTAAAAGCATTAACTAAATTAGGAATACAATATAATTTTAAGAAAAAAAAAAAAATTTGTTATGTTCAGGGTATAGGAAAAAACTTTTTTAAAATAAACAAAATTTCTTTATTTTTAGGAAATTCTGGAACTTCAATTCGATTTTTATTATCAATGTTATCGTTAGAAAAAAATAATATTATTTTAACAGGTAATAAAAGAATGAAAGAAAGACCAATAAAACATTTAGTAGATGCTTTAATTCAAGGAGGTGCAAAAATAAAATATTTAGATGAACAAGGCTATCCATCTATTCTTACTAAAGGAAATTTTATAGGAGGAAAAATTTTTTTAAATGGAAATATTTCTAGTCAATTTTTAAGTTCTTTATTAATGTCAGCTCCATTATCTAAAAAAAATACTAAAATTTATATTAAAAATTTGTTAGTTTCTAAGCCTTATATTGATCTTACGATTAATATAATGAAATCATTTGGAGTGAAAATTATTAATAATGAATATAAAAGTTTTTATATTAAAGGTTCTCAACAATATATATCACCAAAAAATTATTTTATAGAAGGTGATGCTTCTTCAGCATCTTATTTTTTAGCAGCTGCAGCTATTAAAGGGGGGCAAGTTAAAGTAAAAGGAATTGGAAAAAATAGTATTCAAGGAGATATAAAATTTTGCAATGTATTAAAAAAAATGGGAGCTTATATTAAAATTAAAAAGAATTATATTATATGTAAAAAAAAAAAAAATATATTAAATAAAATTGATATGGATTTTAATGATATACCTGATGTTGCAATGACTGTAGTAATTTTAGCTTTAAAAGCAAAAAAAGTTTCTTATATTAGGAATATATATAATTGGAGAGTAAAAGAAACAGATAGATTATTTGCTATTTCAACTGAATTAAAAAAACTAGGAGTAAAAATATTTGAAGGATTAGATTTTATAGGAATTACTCCAACTAAAAAATTAAATCATGTAAATATAGAAACTTATGATGATCATAGAATTGCAATGTGTTTTTCTCTAATTTCTTTATTTAATTGTGATGTTACTATTTTAAAACCAAATTGTGTAAAAAAAACTTTTCCAAAATATTTTTCAAAACTTCAATCTATATTTTACTATTAAATAATTAATCATTAAATAAATTATAAAAAATAAAATTTTATTAATAAAATTAATTCAAAAATTTTTAACAAATATTTTTTTAAAATATTATCTTTATTTAAAAAAATGTTATATATTAGTTATTAATTTAATTTTTTTTTATTTTTTTTATTAGATAAATTTAAAATAAATATTTTTTAAAATTTTAAATTATTAAAATTATAATAATTTTTTTTCATTCTTTAAAAAGGATTTCAAAAGACATTATTTATATATATTTTTTAAGAATAGGATGCTTAATAAAATGTTATTACACATATTTTAAGTTGATTAATTATGACTGAATCTTTTAAAAAGTTATTTAATGATTCTTTAAAAAAAATTAATACAGCCCCAGGATCTATAATAAAATGTAAAATTTTAAAAATAGAAAAAGATTTTGTATTAGTTGATGCTGGATTAAAATCAGAGTCAGAAATTCCAATAATTCAATTTAAAAAAAAAAATGGAGATTTAGAAATAAAAATAGGAGATAAAATTGACGTTTCTTTAGATGCTATAGAGGATGGCTTTGGAGAAACTTTATTATCGAGAGAAAAAGCTAAAAGACATGAATCTTGGATTTTTTTAGAAAAAGCAAATAAAGAATTTACTACAGTTTTTGGTTTGATTAATGGAAAAGTAAAAGGTGGATTTACAGTTGAGATAAATGATATAAGAGCTTTTTTACCAGGTTCTTTAGTAGATATTAGACCAATTAAAGAAACTTCTTATATTGAAGGAAAAATTTTAGAATTTAAAGTAATTAAATTAGACAAAAAAAGAAATAATGTAGTGGTTTCTAGAAGAGCAGTAATAGAAATAGAAAACAAAGCAGAACGAGATCAGTTATTAAATAATTTAAAAGAAGGATTACAAATAAAAGGAATAGTAAAAAATTTAACTGATTACGGAGCATTTATAGATTTAGGAGGAGTTGATGGACTTTTACATATCACAGATATGGCATGGAAAAGAGTCAAACATCCTAATGAAATAGTACAAATTGGAGAAGAAATTTCAGTTAAAGTACTAAAATTTGATAGAGAAAAAATTAGAGTTTCATTAGGTTTAAAACAATTAAGTGAAGATCCATGGTGTAATATTGTTAATAAATATCCTGAAAAATCTAAAATTAAAGGCAAAGTAACAAATTTAACTGATTATGGATGTTTTGTAGAAATTCAAGAAGGAATTGAAGGATTAGTTCATGTTTCTGAGATGAATTGGACTAATAAAAATATTCATCCTTCAAAAGTAGTAGTTTTAAATGAAATTATAGAAGTGGTCGTATTGAATATAGATGAAAAAAGAAGAAGAATTTCGTTAGGTTTGAAACAATGTACTGAAAATCCTTGGACAATTTTCTCTAAAATAAATAAAAAAGGATCAAAAGTTATCGGTAAAATTAAATCTATTACAGATTTTGGAATTTTTGTAGGATTAAAAGATGGAATTGATGGATTAATTCATTTATCTGATATTGACTGGAAAATTCCAGGTGAAGAAGCTATTAAAAAATATAAAAAAAATGATGTGATTAAATCAGTATTATTGCAAGTAGATTCAGAACGTGAAAGAATTTCACTTGGATTAAAACAATTAAATAAAGATCCTTTTAGAAAATATGTTGCAATGCATAAAAAGAATTTATCTATTGTTGTAAAAATAAAAAAAGTAAATATTAAAAAAAAATTTTTAATGGTTAAAATAGATAATTTTATGAAAGGAATTTTAATTCTTGATAAAGAAATGAAAAAAAATATTTTAGAGAAAACATTAACTTTCAAAGTAGATGATTTAATTAAAGTTAATATTAAAAGTGTTGATAGAAAAAAAAATATTTTATATTTAAATTTTATAAAAATAAAATAAAAAAAATAAATATTAAAAAAACTAACTTTTATATTATATAAAATTTTTAATTTAAGAATTAAATTTTTTTATTTTTTTTAATTATTAAAAACTTTAAAACAAACAATTATTAAAACAAATTATGAAAAAAATAACTATTATAGGAAATTGGAAATTAAATGGAACTAAAAATTTAGTAAAAAAATTTTCTAAAAAAATTAATCTAAAATTTAAAAAATATTCTAAATTTATTAATATTGTCTTATCTCCTCCATATGTATATATTGATAGAATGAGAAAAAAAATAAAAGATAAAAAAAATATTTTTTTAGGATCTCAAAATACTGATCTAAGAAAATCTGGAGCATATACTGGAGAAATTTCTGTTAATATGCTAAAAGATATTGGAGTAAAATATATTTTTATAGGTCATTCTGAAAGAAGAATATACCATAAAGAAAATAATAAAAAAATTTCTAAAAAATTTAAAATAGTTAAAGAAAATAAATTAATTCCTATTTTATGCATTGGAGAAACTAAAAAAGAAAAAAAATATAAATTAACAAAAGTTATATTAAAGAAACAAATAAAAAAAATTTTTAATCTTTGTGGAAAAAATGCGTTTAAAAATTCTTATATAGCATATGAACCAGTATGGGCTATTGGATCTGGGAAAAGCGCTTCTATTAAAGATATTAATAAAGTTCATCAATTTATCAAAGATTATATATTCAAAAAAAGTAAAATAAATAATAATTATAAAAAAAATTTTTATATCCAATATGGTGGATCTGTAACAGAAGATAATGCATTAGAAATAATTTCACAAAAAAATGTTGATGGTTTATTAATTGGAGCTAATTCTTTAAATTATAAAAAATTTTTAAAAATTATAGATATAGTTTATAAATATTATAAAAATAAATATAATGTGTAAAATGTATAAAATATATAAAAAATTTATAAACTATTTCTTAATAAATTAATATAATAACAAAAATTTAATATAATTTTTTTGACATATAAAACAACTTTTTTTTAAATTTTTTTTTTCTTTTTTTTAACATATATTTAATATTATGATGAATAATTTTATTTTTTTTTATTCCAATACATACTCCAAAAATATTTTTTTTTAATAAATTGTTAATAGAATAAAATCCCATTCTAGATGCTAAAATTCTATCATAAGATACAGGAGAACCTCCTCTTTGCACATGACCTAAAACAGTTGTTCGAGTTTCTCTATTAGTTTTATTTTCAATATATTTGGCTAATTTTTTAGTATTGCAAATATGCTCAGTAATCGCAATTACTATATGTTTTTTTTCTTTTTTAATAATTCTTTTTATTTTTTTTAATAATTTTTGTTTTTTATATTTAATTTCCGGAATAACAATTAATTCGCATCCTCCTGCAATTGCTGAATATAATGTTAAATCACCACAATTTCTTCCCATAATTTCTACAATAGAAATTCTTTTATGGGAAGAAGATGTATCTCTAATTTTATCAATTGACTGAACTACAGTTTCTAAAGCAGTATAGTATCCTATACTATAATCTGTACCTACAACATCATTATCTATTGTTCCTGGAATACAAATACATGGGAATTTCATTTTTTTTAAAGAATTTGCTCCTAAATAAGTTCCATTACCACCAATAACTATAAGTGCTTTTATACCTTTCTTTTTCATATTATGTATAGCAAGTTTCTGTTTATTTTTATTATGAAATTTTAGATAACGAGTAGAACCTAAAAAGGTTCCTCCTTTATTAATTAAATTAGAAACATTTTTTTTATTTAATTCAATTGTATTATTTTTACATAAACCTAAATAACCTTCTAAAAATCCGACTACTTTTATATTATTATTAACTGCAGTTCGAACAATACTTCTAATAGCAGCATTCATACCAGGGGAATCTCCCCCGCTAGTTAATATACCAATTTTATTAATCATTTTAAAAATATCCATCTAAAATTAATTTAAAATTTTTTATTATTTACAATATATAAAATATAAATTTTATTATAAAAAATAATATTTTATAGGGTTAAATGATTCATCAAATTCATAAATTATAGGAATACCTGTTGGAATATTAAGATCTGGGAATTTTTTATCATTAATATTTGCCAAAAATTTAATTAATGCTCGCAATGAATTACCATGTGCAACAACAAGAATTTTTTTATTTTTTTTAAATTTTGGAAGAATTATTTTATTCCAATATGGTAATACTCTTTTTAAAGTTAATTCAATGCTTTCATTAGTAGGTACTTGAGATTTTTTTAATTTATCGTATCTTTTATCATATCCTGAAAATTTATGCTTAGATATAATCATTTTTGGTGGCACAGAATGATAACTTCTTCTCCAGGCAACAATTTTTTTTTTTCCATATGTATCAATAACAGATTCTTTATTTAAACCCTGTAAATCTCCATAATGTCTTTCATTAAGCCTCCAAGTTTTTTTAACTTCTAACCAAGGTTGATTTAATTGATCTAATACTTTCCAAACAGTATGTATAGCTCTTTTTAAAACAGAAGTATATACTTTGTCAAAAAAAAAATTATTTTTTCTTAATAATGATCCAGCTAATAACGCTTCTTTTTTTCCTTTATTAGTTAAATTAACATCATACCATCCAGTAAATTTATTTTTAAGATTCCATTTACTTTCTCCGTGTCTTAAAAACACTATTTTATTTTTCAAAATTTTTTTTCCTTTTTTATAATTTAAATTTTAAATTTTATTTATTTTAATATTTTACTATACTTAAAGCTCAATTTCTATAATTAAGTATAATTAAAATTTTTATTATTTTATATAAATAATAAAAATTTTAATTTTCAAATAAAATAAAAGTAAAATCTTCTAATATATCTTTAATTTTTTTTAAAAATCCAATAGATTCTTTACCATCAATGATTCTATGATCATAAGATAATGATAAATATGACATAGGACAAATTTTTACAACATTGTTAACTGCTATTGGTCTATTTTGAATAACATTTATCCCTAATATAGCAGATTGAGGAGGATTAATTATTGGAGTAGAAAAAAGAGACCCAAAAACTCCTCCGTTAGTAATAGTAAAAGTACCACCTGATAGTTCTTTAAGCGTTAATTTTCCTGAGTTTCCTTGATTTACAAAATATTTTATTTTTTTTTCTATTTCTAACATTTTTAAAAAATTTGCATTTTTAATTACGGGAGCAATTAAACCTCTAGAAGTAGAAACTGCAATATTTATATCAATATCTTTATAATATATAATATTATTGTTTTCATCAATCATAGAATTAATTTCAGGATATTTTTTTAATGCTTCGGATACAGCTTTTATATAAAAGGACATAAAACCTAATTTTATTTCAAATTTTTTTTGAATTTTATTTTGATATTTGTTTCTAATTTTAATAACATTTTTCATATTAACTTCATTAAATGTTGTTAACATTGCCATATTTTTTTGAGCTTCTAAGAGTCTTTCTGAAATTTTTACTCTTAAACTAGACATAGGAACAATTTTATTGATTTTAATATTTTCTTTTTTTTGAATATTTTTATTTTTATTACATATATTTTTATTCAATTTTTTTTTTATATTTTTTTTTTTAACATCTAAAAAATTTTTTTTATTATTTCTTCGAACTGAAGGGCTTAAAGTATTTATTTCAATAGTTTTAATTTTTTTTTTATTTAACAAAATATGTTTATTTTTTTCATTATTTTCAAGTTCTATATTTGCTAAAATTTGTTTTGAAACTACTATGTTACCTTCTTTTTCTAAAACATTTTTTAAAATTCCAGATTTTGGAGCTGACACTTCTATTATAATTTTATCAGTTTCAACTTCTAATAATAATTCATTTTTAATTACTTTTTCTCCAACTGATTTATACCATTTTATTATTTTTGCATTATTTACAGATTCTGGCAGATTTGGTACTATAACTTGTTTTATCTTCTTCATATATTAAACTCCATAATTTTTATTCTTCAAATTTTTTTTTAATGCATAAAAAATAATTTTATTTTGTTCTTTTTCATGAATTTTAAAATTACCTGTAGCGGTAGAAGATGAACTTTTACGACTAATACAAAATATTTTTTTTGAGATAAATTTAAAATATTTTGAGAAAATATTATTAACATATATCCAGGCTCCTTGATTTCTTGGTTCTTCTTGACACCATATAATTTTTTTAACATGAATATATTTTTTTAATATTAATAATATTTTTTTTATAGGAAATGGATAAATTTGTTCAATTCTTATTAAAAGAACATTTTTATTATTTTTTTTTAAATTAAAATCATAATATATCTTTCCTGAGCAAAAAATAATTCTATCTATTTTACGTTTATCAATAATTTTATCTTTTATAATGGTTTGAAATTTTTTAGTAGACAAATCTAAAAAAGAAGATTTTGCTAAAGGATTTCTTAAGAAAGATTTAGGTGTAAGAATAATTAATGGTTTTTTTACATTTTTATAAACATAATTTCTTAAAGCATGAAACATTTGTGATGGTTTTGTCGGAATTATAATAATTACATTATTATTAGCACACATTTGCAGATATCTTTCTAATCTACATGATGAATGTTCAGGGCCTTGACCTTCATAGCCATGAGGTAAATATAAAACTATACTTGAGTATTGGTTCCACTTTTTTTCTCCTGAAAAAATAAACTGATCAAAAACTACTTGGGCTACATTTGAAAAATCTCCAAATTGCGCTTCCCAAATATTTAATATATTATGATTATTTAAACTATATCCATATTCAAATGCTAATATTGCTTCTTCAGAAAGAGCGGAATCCCAAATAAAAAAATTATTATTATGATTTTTAACAAAATTTTGTAAAGGAATAAAAATGTTTCCATTATTTTGATCATGGATAAAACATTGTCTATGAAAAAATGTACCCCTACTTACATCTTCTCCTGAAATTCTAATAGATAACCCATCATTTAATAAAGAAGCATAAGTTAAATTTTCAATTGCACCCCAATCAAAATAAACATTTTTTTTTTTATGATATAATCTATTTTGATAAATTTTTTTTACTAAATGATGAATTTCTATATTTTTTGGCAAAGTATTTATTTTTTTAGAAATTTTTTTTAATTTATTAATATCAATTATTTTATTTATATTAATATTATGTATACATTTATTTTTTTTTATATTAGTATTTTTTTCTATAAATCGTAAAGATTTATATTTTAAAGTTATAGAACTATTTTTTTTTAGTTCATTTTTATAAATTTTAGAAATTTTTAAAAAATAATTATTTTTTAAAAAATATTTTTTTTTTAAATAACAAAAATATTTTTTAGAAATTGATTTTTGATGTTTAATTCTTTTATACATCATAGGTTGTGTTACTGATGGTTCGTCAGATTCATGATGTCCATGTTTTCTATATCCTATTAAATTAATACAAATATCTTTATTAAATTTTTGTCTATAATCAACTGCTAATTTTATCATTGCTATACATGAGTTTGGATCATTTGCATTTACATGTAAAATTGGAGAATCTATCATTTTCATAATGTTTGTGCAATGTAAACTAGATCGTGAATCTGTAATTTTTGAAGTAGTAAATCCAATTTGATTATTCACAACAATATGAATAGATCCTCCTATGTGATAACCTGAAGTTTGAGAAATATTTAAAGTTTCTTGTATAACTCCTTGAGCAATAAAAGAAGCATCTCCATGAATTACAACAGGTAAAATGGAATTCTTATTTTTGTTAAAAGAATCTAAATATGCTCTAGCATAACCCATTACAACAGGTGTAATAATTTCTAAATGTGAAGGATTATATTGTAAATTTAAATTTATGTCTCCATATTTAGTTTTTATGATTGAAGAATAACCTAAATGATATTTTACATCATCTACATCTTTAAAATTATTAGAAAATTCTTTAAAAATTTTATAAGGAGATTTTCCCATTATATTAATTAAGAAATTTAATCTTCCTCTATGTGGCATACCAAAAAATATATTTTTAACATTATTTTTAGAGGAATAAGATATTAATTCATGAATCATAGGAATTAACACATCACATCCTTCTAGAGAAAATCTTTTATATCCTGGATATTTTATATGAATATATTCTTCTAAAAATTTTGTAAAAATTAAAGAATTTAAAATATATTTTTTGTTTTTAAAATTATTTTTATAATTTTTTTTAGAAGACAAAATTTTTTTATGAAACCATTTTTTTTCTTTTGAATTTTCAATATGAAAATATTCATAACCAATAAATTTGCAATATTTTTTTTTTAAAAAATTATATAATTCACCAACATTTTTAAATTTAATTGTTGAATTAAAAATATTTTTTATTTTAATTTTTTTTTTTTTTTCTTTAGAATTAAAAAAAAATTTTTTTAAATTTAAGCTATTTTTTTCAAAATTTTTTATTTTTTTTAAAGGATCAAGATTAGCATATAAATATCCTTTTTTATAAAATTTTTTTAATAAATTAAAAATTTTTTGAGAAAAATTTTTTGTTTTAATACAAAAATTATCTATTTTATTTATTTGTTTTTTTTTTTTTACGTCTTGTGATATGTTAAAAATATAGTTTTTATTTTTTTTTAATTTATTTTTTTTTTTTTTTTTAATTTTTGTATTAAGTTTTTCAAAATATTCTTGATTAGTAAAATTCATCCAATATTTTTTTAAATTTTTAGAAATTTTATTTTTTTTCATTTTGTTTTACTCTTTCAGAAATAAATAATATATATTTTTTATACTGGATTTGGAATATTTATAAATTCAATATTTATTTGTACTTTTTTTTTAATCCATTTACTTAAAGATTTTATTCCTCCAATTTCAGATGCATGATGACCAATTGAAAAAAAATGAATTTTTGATTCTATTGCAGAATGAGTAGTTTCTTCTGAAACTTCCCCAGTTAAATAAGCATCTACACCAAATTTTATTGCTTGATCTATAAATTTTTGACCTTTTCCACTACACCATCCAATTTTTTTTATTTTAGATTTTATATTATCGTGTATATATAAAGGCTTTCTATTAAATTTATCAAAAATTTTTTTACAAAATTTTATTCCAGATATTTTTTTTTTTAAAATTCCCCACCAAACATATGAAGAAATTTTTCCTTTAATAATAATATTTAATTTTTTTCCAAGTTGAGTGTTATTTCCTAGTTTTTTATGTAAATCTAAAGGCAAATGCCAACAATATAAATTTATATTTTTTGAAAAAATTAGGCGTAATCTATTTTTTGTTATTTTATCAATAATTATTTTTTTATTGTTCCAAAAATAACCATGATGAACTATAATTGCTTGAGCTTTTTTTTTAATTGCAATATTTATTAATTTTTTAGAAGCTGTTACCCCTGTAATTATTTTTTTTATTTGAGATTGACCTTCTATTTGTAAACCGTTAAATATTTGATCTTTATAATTTTTTGATTTTAATTTTTTATTAATTAAATTTTCTAACTTTCGATTATTTATCATGTTTTTTAAATTTTAAATTTTTAAATATTAATAAATTTGTTTTTGAACTTTTTTTATAATTAATAATAAAATGTGGATATTTTGTAAAAATATTTTTTTTTTTAAGCCAATTATGAGGGTTATGAATAAACTTTTTTGGAACAATTTTAATTTCAGGAATATATTTTTTTATAAATTTTCCAGTAGGATCTATTTTTTTTGATTGAATAAAAGGATTAAAAGTTCTTACATAAGGAACAAAATCTGTTCCTATAGAAGTAATCCATTGCCAGTTTCCATTATTAATTATAAAATCTCCATCAATTAATTGAGACAAAAAATATTCTTCTCCTTTTTTCCAATTTAAAAATAAATTTTTTACTAAAAAATTGGCACTAATCATACGTAATCTATTATTAATCCATCCAGTTTTATTCAATTTTCTCATACTAGCGTCAATTATAGGATATCCTGTATTTCCTAACTTCCATAATTTAAAAATTTTTTTATTTTTAGACCAAATAATTTTTTTTTGTCTAAGATTTATTGAAAATCCTTGAGATATTTTTTCATAATGATAAAATAAATAATAATAAAATTCTCTCCATATTAATTTTTCTAACCATTTATTTTTTTGTAAATTTGTAAAATTATTTATATGTATTATACCATAATGTAAACATTGCCTAATAGATATTAGGCCTAATGATAAAAAAGCAGAAATTTTACTAGAACATTTTTCAAATAATATTTTTTTTTTTTTTAATTTTTTTTGATTAAAATTATTTTTTTTTAAAAAGTTAATTAATTTTTTTATAATTATTTTTTCCAAAATTAAATTTTTACAAAAATTAAAATTTTTAAAAAAATTAAAATTATTTTTATTTTTAATCAAAGAAAAAAAAATATTTTTTTTAGGTTTAACTACTATTTTAATAGGATTTTTTTTTAAAAATTTTAATACATTTTTTTTAAAAAATGAAAATTTTTTATATCTTTTTTTAATTTTAGTAAATATTAAATTAGGATCAATTAGTGTATTATCATAAAATCCAATCATTTTAATATTTTTTTTTTTCAAAATTTTTGAAATTAATAAATCTCTTTTTTTTTCATTAAATTCAAATTGATAATCATAAAAAACTTTTTTTATAAAATTTTTTTTACAAAAACGTTTTAAATATTTTATAGATTGATGAAAATCTGTTAAAGTTTTTAAAAAAAAATTAATATTTAGTTTTTTTAATTCTTTATTTAAATAAAATAAACTTTTATATATTAAATTTATTTTTCTATATGAAATATTATGTATATTCCATTGTATTGGAGTAGCAATAAATAAAGCTATCATTTTTATTTTTTTTTTTAATGAATTTTTATAAGCATTATGAAAAGTTAAATTATCTCTAATTCTTAAATTATTTCTAAACCAAACTAAATTGACATTTTTAAAATTCATAATTATTTTTTACCTAAAAAATATATATAAAATTTTATTTTTTTAATATTGAAAAATAAAAATTTTAAAAAATTTTTTAATATTTTGTATATTTAAAATATTAAAAAAAAATTTTAATATTTTTTATAAAATATTTTTATAAAAAAATTACTATCACAAAATTAAATTGTTTTAAAAAAATTATGAAAAAAATTGGTATTTTTTACGGAAGTGACACAGGAAACACTGAAAAAGCCGCAAAAATAATTCAAAATTATTTAGGAAAAGAAAATTCTAATGTTCATGATATTAATTCATCTGAAACAAAAGATATTTTAAAATATAAAAATTTAATTTTAGGAATCCCTACATGGTATTATGGAGAATTACAATGTGATTGGGACGATTTTTATTTAAATTTTAAAAAAATAAATTTTTCAAATAAAATTGTTGCTATTTATGGATTTGGAGATCAAGAAGACTATGGTGAATATTTTTGTGATGCAATGAAAAAAATTTATAATATAGTTTGTAAAAATAATGGATTATGTGTTGGAAAATGGTCAGTTAAAGGATATTCTTTTACAGAATCTAAAGCATTATTAAATAAGAATTATTTTATAGGTTTAACACTTGATGAAGATAGACAACCTAAAAAAACTAAACAAAGAATAAAAAAATGGTTGAATCAAATTTGCCCTTATTTTTTAAAATAATTTAAAATTTTTTATAAATTAATTTTTTAAAAATATTTAAAATATATAAATAAATTAGGTATATAATTTTTATATACCTATTTTATATTTTGTAAAATTTTTAATTTTTTATAGAAGAAATTAAAGTTACTAAATCTAAAACTTTGCTAGAATATCCAGTTTCATTATCATACCATGAAATTAATTTAACAAAATTTTTATTTAAACATAAACCTGCTTTTGCATCAAAAATTGAAGTGTTTTTATTATTATTAAAATCTGAAGATACAACATTATCAGAACAATATTGAACTATTCCTTTCATTTTTTTTTTTGAATATTTTTTTATTACTGAACATATATTTTTATAATCAGAAGATCTTTTATATCTACAAGTTAAATCTACTACAGAAACATTAGGAGTTGGAATTCTAAACGCAATTCCTGTTAGTTTTCCTTCTAATTCTGGTAATACTTTTCCAACAGCTTTTGCAGCTCCAGTAGAAGAAGGTATAATATTTTGGTATGAACCTCTTCCTCCTCTCCAATCTTTATGAGATACTCCATCTACAGTTTTTTGAGTAGCTGTTACAGAATGAACAGTAGTCATCAATCCTTCTATAATTTCAAATTCTTTATGAATAATTTTTGCTAAAGGAGCTAAACAATTTGTAGTACATGATGCATTAGAAACAATTTTTTCATTTTTATAATTTGAAAAATTTACTCCATTTACAAACATAGGAACATCATCTTGAGATGGACCAGTTAGTACTACTTTTTTTGCTCCAGAAAAAATATGTTGAGAAGCGCTTTTTTTGGTTAAAAATAATCCTGTAGACTCAACAACTACATCAACATTTAATTTCCCCCAAATTAATTTTTTTGGGTCTCTTTCTGAAGTAATTAAAATTTTTTTATTATTCACAATTAAATAATTTTTTTTTATATCAATAGTTCCTTTAAATATTCCATGTGTAGAATCATATTTCAACATATATGCAACATATTTAATATCTAATAAATCATTTATTGCTACAATTTCAATGTTAGATCGTTCTTGAGCTAATCTAAAAACTACTCTTCCAATTCTTCCAAATCCATTAATTCCTACTCTTATTTTCATATTATTTCCTAATTTAAAAAAAATTTATAATTTTAAAAGTAAAAGTTAATTTTAATTTTTAAAAGTTAGTATACACTTTATCTAAACAAATTAAAAACTATCTTATTAATAATTTTTAAATTTTTATATATTAATAAATTTTTAATAAAAATATTATTTAAAATTAAAAATAAAAAAAATAATTTACTGTTTTTTTTATTTCATTAAATATAAAAATTTATAAAATTTATTTTAAAAAGATTTTTAATATTTTTGTTTTTTTTTACAAAAAGTTAAACTATTAATAAATTATTTTTTTATAAAAAAAATTTTTGATATTAAAATATAAAAAATATTATAGAAAAAAAAATGAAAAAAAATATTGAAAAAATTTATATTGATCAGCCAATAATACACGTTAAATACGGAATTGGAATTTACAAAGGTTTAATTAATTTAAAAATATCTGGGATTATATCTGAATATTTAATAATTTTATATGAAAATAATGATAAATTATACGTTCCAATTTCTTCTATACATTTAATTCAAAATTATATTTGTAAAAATATTAAAAACATCTCATTAAACAAATTAGGAAATAAAAAATGGAATAAAACAACTAAAAATCTTACAAAACAAATTTATGATACTGCTGCTCTTATTTTAAAAACACAAGCAGTTAGATCCTCTAAAAAAGGATTTTCTTTCATAATTAATAAAAATTTATATAAGAAATTTTGTTTAAACTTTCCATTTAAATTTACTTTAGATCAAAAAAAATCTATAAAATCAATTTTTCAAGATATGCAAAGAAATATTCCTATGGATCGTTTAATATGTGGAGATGTTGGATTCGGAAAAACAGAAGTAGCTATGCATGCTGCTTTTTTAGCTAGTTCTAATAATAAACAAGTAGTAATTTTAGTTCCTACAACTTTACTTGCTGAACAGCATTATAAAAATTTTTTAAATAGATTCAAACAATTTTCTATAAAAATAGATATGATTTCTAGTTTTAGAAATCAAAATAAACGTTTAAAAATTTTTAAAAATATTAAAAATGGAAAAATAAAAATTTTAATTGGAACTCATGCTTTATTATATAATAATTTTAAATGGAAAAACTTAGGCTTATTAATAGTAGATGAGGAACATAGATTTGGAGTTTATCATAAGGAAAAGATTAAATCATATTTTAAAAATATTGATGTATTAACTTTAACTGCAACTCCAATACCAAGAACATTAAATATGGCTTTATTAGGCATTCGAGATTTATCAATTATTTCTACGCCTCCTCGTAAAAAAATTTCTATTAAAACATTTATTAAAAAATATAATAATAAAACTGTTAGAAATGCTATTTTAAAAGAAATTAATAGAAATGGTCAAGTTTTTTATATATACAATAAAATTGAAACAATAAAAAAAAAATTAAAGAAATTAATTCACTTAGTTCCTGAAGCAAATTTTTATATAGCTCATGGAAAAATGAAAAAAAAAAAATTAAAAAAAATTATTAAAAATTTTTATAATTATAAATTTAATGTTTTATTATGTACAACAATTATTGAAACTGGAATAGATATTCCAAGAGCAAATACGATTCTTATAGAAAATGCTGATTTTTTTGGTTTATCTCAATTACACCAATTAAGAGGTAGAGTTGGAAGATCTTCTAAACAAGCATATGCATGGTTTTTATTATCTAAAAAAGATAGAATTACGAAATATGCAAAAAAAAGATTAAATGTTATTTCTTTAAAAAAAAATTTTGATTCAGGACTTTCTTTGGCAAAAAAAGATTTAGAAGTTCGAGGAATGGGAGATATTTTAGGAAATAATCAAAGTGGTTATTTAAAAAATATTAGTTTCAATTTTTACCAAAAGTTATTAAATAAAGCTATTATAAATTTAAAAAAAAGAAAAAAATTAAGTTTTAAAAATCTTATTTTAAAAAAACCTTCTATAAAATTGAAAATATCTGCATTAATCCCAGCAAATTATATAAATGATGTAAACATTAGATTATTTTTTTATCAAAAAATTAATGAAATATCTACGTTAAAAAAAATAAAAAAAATAAAAAAAACATTATTTAATAAATTCGGGAAATTGCCAAAATTTACTAAAAATTTAATTCTTATAGAAGAAATTAAAATAAAATGCAAAAAAATTGGAATACAATCTATTAAATTAAACAAAAAAAATGGACAAATAAAATTTTTAACATTTAAAAAAATAAATTTAGAAAAATTTTTTTTAATCATTACAAAAAAATTTGATTTTTGGAAATTAAAAAAAAATAAAATTTTAATTTTTCAAAAAAAAAATTTTAATAACTTAAATAAAGCTAAATGGATCTTAAAAATAGTTTCACAAATTTATAAAAAAACTTATTAATAATTAGAAATTATTAATTATTATAATTTACTTTAAGAGATTTTAATTTTATGACATATAATATATATATTTCTTTTCCTAAAGAAAACAAAATAAAAAATTTTATTTTAACAAAAAAAAATAATTTTTTTTTACAACAATCTTTAAAAATTTCAGGATCTATACAACCTTTATTAATTTGTAAAAAAAATAAACTTTTATATACTGGAATACGACCATTTTCTAAAATTTTAACTTGTAAAATACTTTCATCTGGAAGATTAAAAATAATTAAAGAATTGTCAATTTTAGGAAATTCTAATCATTTATCAATAAATTTAAAAAAAAAACTTTTGTTTTCTAGTTCTTATAGTGGTAATTGTTTAAGTGTAATAACTTTAAATAAATTAGGAATTCCACAAGAAAATATTCAAACTTATTTTAATATTAATGGTTGTCATTATTCTACTTCATGCTCGAATAATAAACTTTTAATTTCTTCAGCTCTATTATCAGATGAAATTTATTTTTTTAATATAAAAAAAAAAACAATTTATAAAAATAAAAATATAAAAAAAATTGTTTGTAATAAAAAAAGCGGACCTAGACATATGAGTATTTATGAAAATAAAAAATATAAATTTTTATATGTATTAAATGAAATTAATGGAACTATTGATGTATGGAATTTTAAACACTTTTATACAAAAAAAAAAATGTTTCATATTCAAAATATTAAAATTACAAATATTAAAAAAAAAAATTTTTGGTCTTCTGATATTCATATTACTCCTTGTAATAATTATTTATATGCTACTGATCGATCTTCACATACTATTACATTGTTTAAAATTAATAAAAAAAAAGGTTATTTAAAAATTTTAAAAATATATAACACTGAAACTCAACCAAGAAGTTTTTGCATTGATGAAGATGGAAAATTATTAATAATTGTTGGAGAAAAATCAAAATATATTTCTATATATAAAATTTCTAAAAAAACAGGATTTTTAAATATAATAAATAGATTCTTGATTGGAAAAAATGCATTATGGGTTACGATAAATAAAAAATAATATAAAAATTAATTTTTCATAATTTTTGAAAATTTTTTTTGTTTTAAAATCAAAAAATTTATTTTTTTTAGTTTTGTTAAACCTAAAATTTTTAATTAATAAGATATTAGTTTAGGTTTAACGAAACTATTATATTTTTCAATTAAATGTAATAAATATATAATTTTAAAATATTTTTTCCATATTTATTTTTTTATAGGAAAATGATTACATAAATTAAATACTTTTCTTTTTATTTTTAAATAATTTACATTCTTTTTATCATTGTTTAATAAATAAACTATCCAAGAACATATTTTTTTCACTTCTAATTTTTTAAAACCTCTTTTAGTAATTGCTGCTGTTCCAATTCTAATTCCTGATGTAATGGAAGGATTTTGTAAATCATTAGGAACAGAATTTTTATTTACAATAATATTTGATTTTTCTAATAATTTTTCTGCTTCTTTTCCATTAATATTTTTTTTAGATAAATCTATTAAAAATAAATGATTTTTAGTTTCATTCGATACAATCGTAAATCCATTTTTTATAAAATATTTGCACATAGTTTTAGAATTTTTTAAAACTTGAATTTGATAATTAACAAATTTTATATTATTTGCGTTTTTAAATGCAATAGCTTTAGCTGCAATTATATGTACTAAAGGTCCTCCTTGTGTTCCAGGAAAAACAGATTTATCTAATTTAGAGTATAAAACTTTATTTTTTTCATTTGATAAAATCATACCTCCTCGAGGACCAGCCAAAGTCTTATGAGTAGTGCTTGTAACTACATGTGCATATTTAAGAGGATTTGAATGTAAACCTGCAGCTACTAATCCTGATATATGAGACATATCTACTATTAAATAAGCATTAATTTTATCTGCAATTTTTCTAAAATATTTCCAATTACATAATCCAGAATATGAAGAAAAACCCCCTATTATAATTTTTGGTTTATGTTTTTTTGCTAAAAAATTTATAAAATTATAATCAATTTTTCCATTTTTATCTAATTCATAAAAAATAGGATTATATATTTTTCCTGAAAAATTTACTGATGATCCATGTGTTAAATGACCTCCATGAGACAATTTCATTCCTAAAATTTTATCTCCAGGACTTAACAAAGCTTGATATACAGAAAAGTTAGCCTGTGATCCAGAATGTGGTTGAACGTTTGCATAATCTGCTTTAAATAATTTTTTAGCTCTTTTAATTGCTAAATTTTCTATTTTATCTATATATTTACAACCAGCATAATATCTATTATTAGGATATCCTTCCGCATATTTATTAGTTAAGCAAGATCCTTGAGCTTTCATAATTTCTAGACTTGTATAATTTTCTGAAGCGATTAAATTTATACAACTATTTTGACGAATTTTTTCTTTTTTTATTAAGTTCCATAATTTATAATCTTTAAAAAAAAAATTTTTTTTTTTTTTTATCATATTTTATTAATCCACAGTAATCATATTTATTTAAAATAATTAAATATTTTTTTTATAATTTGTTTTTTTAGAATTATACTCTCTTTATTTTCATTATATTTTTTAAAAATTATAAAATTTTTATTTTTTTTAAACTTATTAATAATTACTATTTTAGCATTAAATTTTTTTGCTCGAATTAATTTTTTTTTGATATTTCCTACATGATAATCAAAAATAATTTTTAAATTTGGAAAATTATTTCTAATATTTTCTATAATTTTTATATTATCTAAATTTTTAGAATTTTTTTCTTGAATAAAGTATATATCTGTTTGATCATTTTTTAAAATAATTGATTTAGTGATATTAACTAAAGAAATTAATCTTTCCATGCCAATAGCAAATCCTAAAGCTGGAATATTACGTCCATATATTTTGTTTATTAAATAATCATATCTTCCTCCCCCACAAATTGTATTTTGACTTCCTAAAAAGTTTGATTTCCATTCAAAAACTAAATCATTATAATAATCTAACCCTCTTACAAGATTATGATTAATTTTATAATTAATAGACATATTTTTTATATTTTTACAAAATTTTAAAAAATTTTTTTTTTCTTTTTTTGTTATATAATCAATTAACTTAGGAGCATTTTTTAAAATTTTTTGAATATTTTTATTTTTACTATCTAATATTCGTAATGGATTTTTTTTACATGTAATAATTTCTTGATCAGTAAATAAATGTTTTTTAGAATTTAAAAATTTAATTAATTTTTTCTTATAAATATTTCTAGATTCTAATGATCCAATAGTATTAATTTCTAAATAAACAAATTTTATTAATTTAAGTTGTTTAAAACATCTTTTCATGATTAAAATTATTTCTAAATCAATTAAATTACTTTTTAAGCCAAAAACTTCTATTCCAAACTGATAAAATTGTCGAAAACGTTCTTTTTGAGGTCTTTCATATCGAAACATAGGCCCAAAATACCAAAATTTTTGCATTACTGTTTTTAGCAGATTATTTTGTAAAATAGCTCTACAACAAGAAGCTGTAGATTCTGGTCTTAAACTAATAGAATTTCCTTTTTTATCTAAAAAAGTATACATTTCTTTTTCTATAATATCTGTAGAATTTCCAATAGATTTTTGAAATAAATTAGTTTTTTCTAAAATTGGTAATCTAATTTCAGAATAACCATAATTATTAAAAATTTTTTTTAAAACATTTTCTATATAATTCCAAATGATAAGATCTTTTGGTAAAAGATCATGTATACCTCTAATAGATTGATTTTTTTTATTCAAAATAAATGATTCCTTATAAATAAAAAGATTAATATAATTTAAATAAAAATTTATAATAATTTTTATATAATTTAATATTACTTAAAAATAATAATTAAAATTTTTTAAAATAAACTTTTAAAATAAGTTTTATAAATATTTTATATTTTGTTATTATTATTATTTTAATTATTATATAATTTATTAGTTATTAATTAAAATTAATAAATAAAAATCATAAAAAATTTAAAATTTAAATAATAAAATATTTTAATTTATTTCATATGTTTATTTAAAAAATTAAAAGAATAGGAAAAATTATTATGAATCCAATGTTAAATATTGCAATAAAAGCTGTAAGAATAGGAGGAGATAATATGGCTCAATTATATGATAGAAACATTAAAAATATTAATAAAAAAGAAATTTTTTTAAAAATAATAGAACAATCATATCAAATTATGTTTAATATAATAAAAAGATATTATCCTTTACATATCATATATAATTATAATAATTATATAAATTATAAAAACATTTTTTTTAAAAAAAAAATAAATTTTCCTATTTGGATTTTAAAAACTATTAGTGGAGAAGAAAACTTTAAAAAACAAATTCCATATTTTTGTGTTTCTATCTCTATATTAATAAAAAAAAAAAATAGTTTATCTATAATATATGATCCATTAAGAAATGAATTATTTACAGCTATAAAAGGAAAAGGAGCTCAATCTAATGGATATAGAATAAAAAAAGAAAATAAAATTCATTTAAAAAATTGTATATGCTCTTTAAAAAATAAAAACATAGACAAAAATAATTCCTATAAATATTTTAAAATTATTAAAATGTTGAATGAAAAAAAAATTAAAATAAGAAATTTAGGATCTACATCTTTGGATTTAGCTTATTTATCAGATGGAAGAATAGATTATATATTAGATTTTAATTTTAAACCTCATAAATTTATTGTAGGAAAGTTAAACGTTATAGAGTCTGGAGGAATAATTAGTGATTTTAAAGGAGGCTGTAATTATATAAATTCTTTAGCTATTATTTCTAGAAATATAAAATTATTAAAATTTTTTTTAAAAAAATAACTTAAATTTTAATATATATTATTTCCATTTTCCATCTATAAAAAATAAATTTAAATTAGTTTTTTTATTTTTTTTATTTATAGAAGTTACAAATTGTTGTTTTGTTTTTTTATCAAATTTTAAAATTGTTTTGTTTCCTTTATTATCCTTAATAGGAGCTGTACTTAAATATTTTATTCTTTTAGGTAACAATTTTTTAAATTTTAATAATTCTTCGATAAATGGAGCTCTTGTTTCTCTAGACTTAGGGAAAGTATAAGCTGCAAAAAAAAGACCTGAAATTCCTTCTCTTAATACAAAAAAAGTGTTAGAATTTTTACATAATATTTCAGGAAATAAAATAGGAGTTATTTTAGGAGAATCAATTTTTCCATCTTTTAAAATTTTTCTTATATTTTTACATTTTTTATTCTTACATATAAAAAATTTTCCAAATTTTCCTCCTTTAAAAATCATATTTTTTTTACATTTAAAACATTTTATAAGTTTATAAAAAATTTTGGAAAATTTTTTAGAAACTTTTTTAATTTTAAAATAATTACAAAAAGGATAATTATAACAAATTTTAATAATTTTATTTTTGTTAATTATATAATTATCTAAAATAAAATTACATTTTTTACAATATTTTTTTTTTATAAAAATTTTTTTTTCTTTATCCGAAAATTTTTTAAATCTTAAAAATTCTATTTCAGAAATTAAATTTTTTGTATATTTGCAACGATTTTTATTCAAAGAAGAATATCCAGAACAACCTAAAAAAACCCCAGTAACTCCAATTTTTAAAACCATTCTTTTTGAACATACTTTACATTTTATAGAAGTAAAATTTAATAATTTTTTTTTTGAGTTATTTTCATGTTTTTTTTCTACAATTTTTAAAGATTTTAAAAAATTTTTATAAAATTTATCTAAAACAATTTTCCAAAAAATTTTATTATTAGAAATTTTATCTAATTTTTTTTCCATTTTTGCTGTAAATTTATAATCAATTAAATAAAAAAAATATTTTTTTAAAAATCTAACAATTATTTCTCCAATTTTTTGAGCATAAAATTTTTTTTTAAACAATTCTACATAACCTCGATAATTTAAATTATTTATAATTGTAGAATATGTTGATGGTCTTCCTATTTTTAAACTTTCTAATTTTTTTACTAAAGATCCTTCATTAAATCTGGACATTGGGCGAGTAAAAAATTTTTTTATTTTTATTTTTTTTAAAGATAAAATATCTCCAACTTTAATTTTATTATAAAATACTTTTTTTTTTTTTTCTAATTTATTAATTTTTTGCCAACCTTTAAATAATAAAATTTTTTTATTTTTAAATAATTTTAAAAAATTTGATTTTACATAAAAATCATAAGAATAATAAATTGAATCACTCATTTGAGACATTAAAAATCTATTTTTAATTAATAAATATAATTTTTTTCCATCTTTATTTATTCCTTTTAATAAATTAATTTTTTGATTAATTTTTGAGGGTCTAATAGCTTCATGTGCTTCTTCTGTTAATTTTTTTTTTAAAAAATATTTTTTTTTTTTACAAACATATTTTTTACCATACTTTTCAACAATATATTTTTTTGCTAATTTTATAGAATTTTTACTTAAATGAGTTGAATCTGTTCTCATATAAGTAATGTATCCTAATTCATATAATTTTTGAGCTAGTAACATAGTTTTTTTTATATTAAAATTTAATTTTTTTAATGAAAATCGTTGTAAAGTAGAAGTAATAAAAGGTTTTAAAGGTTTTTTAAAAATAATTTTTTTATCTATTTTTGAAATATAATAAACATTTTTAAAATTTTTTTTTTTAAAAATTTTTATTTGTTTTTTACTTTTAAAAATTACAGTTTTTAAATTATCTTTAATAATATTAAAAGAAATAAAAAAATTTTTTTTAAATAAACAAAAATAAACTTTCCAGTATTTTTTTAAAATAAATTGTTTAATTTTTAATTCTCTTTCAGTTATTAATCTTAAAGCTGCTGATTGCACTCTTCCAGCAGACAATCCTCTAGAAATTTTTTTCCATAATAAGGGAGAAACCATATATCCAACAATTCTATCCATAAATCTTCTTGTTTTTTGAGCATGAACTTTATTAATATCTATAGTTTTTTCTTTTTTAAATGAAGATAAAATAGCATTTTTAGTAATTTCATTAAATTTTACTCTAATAAATTTTGCATTTTTATTTTTAATTACTTCTTTTAAATGCCAAGCAATAGATTCGCCCTCTCGATCTAAATCTGTTGCTAAATATATATATTTAAAATCTTTTGACATTTTTTTTAAATTTTTTACTAATTTTTCTTTACCAGGTAAAATGTTATATTTAAAATTCCAATTATTATTTGGGTCAATTCCTAATTTATTAAAAAGTATACTATTTTTTTTTTTATTAGGATTATTAAATTTTTTTTTTTTTTTCAAAATTTTTTTAGAAGTTTTAGAAGGTAAATCTCTTATATGTCCATAACTAGATTTTACAATGTAATTTTTACCCAAATAATTTCCAATTGTTTTTGCTTTAGTCGGAGATTCTACAATAACTAATTTTTTCATAAATAAATTGTCCTAAAAAATTATTTTTTTATAAAATTTTTTATATATTAATCTTTTATAATGCATAAAATATATTTTTTCAATAACAATAAAAATTTTTATTAAAAAATTTTTTTAATTTTTAAATTTTAAGTTTGTATATTTATAATATTTTTATATAAATTATTAATTAATATAACAAATAAAAATTTTTTAATAATTATATAATATGAAAGTACTAAAATAATGTTAAAATATAAAAAAATTATAATAATTAAAATAAAAAAATAATTATGAAAAAAATATTAGAAAAACTTTATAATAAAAAAAAATTAACTAAAAAAGAATCTTATAATTTAACATTATCAATAATTAAAAAAAAATTTAATAATATTCAAATAACTAGTATTATTACAGCCTTAAAAGTGAGAGGAGAAAAATATCATGAATTATATGGAATTGTAAAAGCGTGTTTAAAAAAACAAAAAAAATTTCCTACACCAAAATGTGTATTTGGAGATATTGTTGGAACTGGTGGAGATAAAAATAATATAAATATTTCTACTGCAAGTGCAATTGTATCTGCATCTATGGGTTTTAAAGTTATTAAACATTGTAATAAAAGTTCTTCTGGGTTAAAAACAGGATCAGCAAATATTTTAAAAAAATTTAATTTTAAATCTACTTTAAATACTTTAAAATCTAAAAAATTTTTTGATAAATTTAATATTTGTTTTTTATATGCTCCAAAATATAATCCTATTTTTAAAAATGTAAAAAAAATAAGAAAATGTTTAAACACTAAAACTTTTCTTAATATTATTGGTCCTCTTTTAAATCCTTCTAAACCCAAATTTGCTGTAATAGGGACATATAATAAAAAAATAATGTATATAATTGCAAAAATTTTAAAAAAATTAAAATTTAAAAGAGCATTTATTATAAATAGTAATAATACAGATAAAATTAATTTATATTATTTAAATAATATTATCGAATTAAAAAATAAAAAAATTAAAAGTTATACACTATCTTCTCAAGATTTTGGCATTAAAAAACATGAAAAACCAATGATTAATAATAATATTTTGCAAAATAATTTTAAAATTATAAAAAACGTTTTTTTAGGAAGGGGTCCTTTAATATATAAAGAAATTATTGCAGTAAATACGGCAATTTTTTTAAAACTTTTTGGGTTAGAAAACTTAAAAAAAAATACAAAAAAAATATTACATCATATTAATAATAAAAAAGTTTATCATTTTATTAATAAAATAAAATTTTAATTATGAACTAAGAAAAAAAAATGAAACAAAATATTTTAAAAAAAATTATTAAAGAAAAAATAAAATGGATTTCTTATAGAAAAAAAATACAACCTTTAAAAAAAATAGCATCGATAATTAATATTAAAACAAGAGATTTATATAAATCAATTACTAAAAAAAAACCATCATTTATATTAGAATGTAAAAAATCTTCACCTTCATTCGGAATTATTAAAAAAAAATTTAATATTTTAAAAATTGCACAAATATATAAAAAGTATGCTTCAGCAATTTCTGTAGTTACAGAAGAAAAATATTTCAATGGAAATATAGAAAATATACCAAAAATAAAAAAAATTGTTCATCAACCAATTTTATGTAAAGATTTTATTATTGATCCTTATCAAATTTATTTAGCAAAATACTATCAAGCAGATGCTATATTATTAATGTTATCAATTTTAAATGATAATCAATATTATGAATTATCTAAACTCGCTAAATATCTCAATTTGCAAATATTAACAGAAGTTCATAATTTAAATGAATTAGAAAGATTAAAAAAATTTTCTCCTAAAATTATAGGAATAAATAATAGAAATTTAAAAAATTTAAAAATAAATATTAAAAATACTATAAAATTAGCTCCTTTAATAAAAAAAAAAACATGTATTATTAGTGAATCTGGTATTACTACAAATTTTGAAGTAAAAAAATTAAATAATTTCGTCAATGGATTTTTAATTGGAACCCAATTGATGAAAAAAAAAAATTTAGATCTTGAAATTAGAAAAATTATATATGGAAAAAATAAGATTTGTGGATTGACTAGACATAAAGATGCTTATAATTCTTCTTTTTATGGTTCTGTATATGGAGGTTTAATTTTTTGTAAAAATTCTTTAAGAAAAATCAATATTAAAAAAGCAAAAACAATTATAAAAAATATAAATTTAAAATTTGTTGGAGTTTTTCAAAATAAAAATTTAAAATCTGTAACAAATATTGTTAATAAACTTAAATTAAACATAGTTCAACTACATGGAAATGAAAATAAAGAATACATTTCATCATTAAAAAACAATATTTCTAAAAAAATTAAAATTTGGAAATCAATAACATTGCAACAATTTTTATCTAATTTTTATAAAATAAAATATATAAATTATTATTTATTAGATAATAACCTACCAGGCTCTGGAATACAATTAAATTGGAAACCTCTTAAACATAAAAATTTAAATAAAATTATTTTAGCTGGAGGTTTAAATCAAAAAAATATAAAATTAGCAATGAAGTTAAATAGTTTAGGTTTAGATATTAATTCAGGAGTAGAAAAATATATAGGTATAAAAAGTAGAAAAAAAATAAAATTAATTTTTAAAAATTTGCGATATTATTAATTAAAAAAATACAATTTGTTTAAATATTAAATAAAAAAATGAAAAAAAAAATAAAAAAATGTAAAATTTCTTATTTTGGAAATTTTGGAGGAAGATATGTCCCAGAAATTTTAATTCCTCCCTTAAAAAATTTAGAAAAAAATTTTAATTATTATAAAAATAAAAAAAATTTTAAAAAAAAATTTTTAAATTTATTACAAAATTTTGCTGGAAGACCTACTCCATTAACTTTATGTAGAAATTTAACTTTAGGAACTAATACCAAAATATATTTAAAAAGAGAAGATTTATTACATGGAGGGGCTCATAAAACTAATCAAGTTTTAGGTCAAGCTCTTTTAGCCATAAAAATGAAAAAAAAAGAGATTATTGCAGAAACTGGAGCTGGACAACATGGAGTTGCCGCATCTTTAGCATCTGCATTACTAAACTTAAATTGTAGAATTTATATGGGTAAAAAAGATATAAAAAGGCAAATTTTAAATGTTCATAGAATGAAATTAATGGGAGCTAAAATTATACCAGTAAATACAGGATCTAAAACTTTAAAAGATGCTTGTAACGAAGCAATGAGAGATTGGTCGGAAACTTATGAAACTTCACATTATATGTTAGGAACTGCAGCAGGACCACATCCTTATCCTACTATGGTAAAAGAATTTCAAAAAATTATAGGAGAAGAAACTTTAAGCCAAATATTAAAACTAGAAAATTGTCTTCCTGATAAAATCATAGCATGTATTGGAGGGGGTTCTAATGCTATAGGAATATTTGAACCTTTTATTAAAAAAAAAAATGTAAAATTAATCGGAGTAGAAGCCGGAGGTAAAGGAATTTTCACTAAAGAACATAGTGCTTCTATTAATTGCGGGAAAATAGGAATATATTTCGGGATGAAATCATTAATTCTTCAAAATAAATATGGAAATATTAAGAATTCTTCTTCTATTTCAGCCGGATTAGATTTTCCATCAGTTGGTCCAGAACATGCTTGGTTAAATCAAATAAAAAGAGTAAAATATGTAACAATGTCTGATTTAAAAGCTGTTCAAGCATATAAAGAGCTTTCTCTAAAAGAAGGTATTATTCCTGCTTTAGAATCTGCCCATGCTATAGCATATGCTCTTGATCTTATAAAAAAAAATAAAAATAAAAAACAAATATTTATAATCAATCTTTCAGGAAGAGGAGATAAAGATCTTAACACAGTAATAAAATTTTTAAAAAAAAGAGAAAATAATGAATCGTTATAAAAAAATGTTTTTAAAGTTATCAAAAAAAAAAGAAAAATGTTTCATTCCTTTTATAATTTTAGGAGATCCTAATTTAAAAATTTCTATATTAATAATTAAAACTTTAATAAAAAATGGAGCTGATGCTTTAGAAATTGGATTTCCTTTTTCAGATCCATTATCTGATGGAATTATTATACAAAAATCTCATAAAAGAGCATTACGTAATAAAATTTCTATAAAAAAACTTTTTTTAAGTATAAAAAAAATTAGACTTAAATATTCAAAAATTCCTATTGGAGTGTTAATATATTCTAATTTAATTTTTAATTATGGAATTAAAAAATTTTATTCAAAATGTTCACAATCTGGAATAGATTCCACATTAATTCCAGATGTACCATTAGTAGAGTCTTATGAGTTTGAAAAATATGCTCTAAAAAAAAAAATTTGTTCTATTTTTATTTGTCCTCCAAATGCCTCAAAAAATTTAATTAAAAAAATTTGTCTTAAAAATCAAGGATATATTTATTTAACTTCTCAAGCAGGAGTAACTGGAATAAAAAAAAAATTATCTTTCACAAAAAATAAAAACATTAAAAATTTAATTAATCATTCACATCATCCTGTAGTTCAAGGATTTGGTATTGCAACAAAAAAACATATAAGAAAAATTTTAAAAACTAAAATATCTGGAGTAATATGTGGATCAGTTATTATAAAAAAAATTTTAAAATATAAAAAAAATACAAAAAAAATGTTAATAAAAATAAAAAAATTAATTTTAAAATTAAAATCTTCAACTATTTTAAATAATAAAAAAAAAAAAAGAATATAAAAAAATTTTTATAATTTTTTTTAATATTTAATTAATGTTTTTTAAAAAAAAATTAATTATTATTATAATTATTTGATATTTACTATATATTAATATCAATATTTTAATTATTAAAAATTATTTAACTTACATACAAAATACATATATATAATTGTGCATTATTAAAATCATATGATAATAATTATAAATATATAATAATTTTATTTTATAACTTATCAAAATTATGAAATATGTAAATAAAATAAAAATTTTTTAATTATAAAAATATAATAATTTTTAATAAAATGTATTATGAATATTAATAATGATAATATATATTTTTAATAGGTAATATATAATTGAACAATAAAAACATTTTTCAAGAAAAAATAGTTTTACAAACAATAGCTATGCCAAATAATATTAATGTAAATGGGCATATTTTTGGAGGATGGATTTTGTCACAAATGGATATAGGAGGGGCAATTTTAGCAAAAGAAATTACACAAAGTAAAGTTGTAACAGTACATATTGAGAAAGTTTCTTTTTTAAAATTTATTTATTCTGGAGATATTATAAAATGTTATGCTAAATGTTTAAAAACTGGAAATAGCTCTCTTAAAATTAGCATTAAAATATGGTCTAAAAAAATTAATGATAATAAAAATAAAAAATATTTGGCTGCAAAAGGTGTTTTTATCTATGTAGCAATTGATGATTTAGGTAATCCTAATCCAGTATTTTTAAAAAAAAATAAAATTTAATAAAAATAACATTTATTAAAAATTTATATAAATTTAATAACAATAATATTTATAAAAAATTTGTATAAATTTAATAGTTTATTATTTATTAAAATTTTTAATATATATTTAAAAATTTTTTTAAATATATAATTATTTTAAAAAATAGTAAAAATTTAATTTTTAAATGAGGATTTAATGAGGCTTTTATTAAAAATTATAAGTAGAGTTTGTATATATTTTTATAAAGGATTTTTTTTGTTTAAAAGTTTAGTTTTTAATTTTTTATTTATAATCACATGTATTATATGTTGTAATTTATTTTTAATAAGTAAAAAACCTAAACATCATTCTATACCATTTCATAAAAATTCTATTTTAGATATAAATTTTTCTGGAGCTTTAAATTCATCAATTACTTTTAATAATCAATTTAAAAAATTAAAAACTATAAATAATATTTTATCACAAGAAGATCATAATAATTCCATATTTATTATAACTAGAAAAATTTATCAAGCAATTTTAGATAAAAATATTAAAGCAATAATCTTACATCTAAGTAATTTCCAAGGAAGTAACCAACCTAATTTAGAATATATTGGAAAATATCTTCAAAGATTTAAAAATGTTGGAAAAAAAATTTACGCAATAAGCAAATCTTATACTCAAAGTCAATATTATTTAGCAAGTTTTGCGGATAAAATTTATTTATATTCTCATGGATCTGTAGATTTATATGGTTTATCTAGCACACAATTATATTTTAAAGATTTTTTAGAAAATTTAGATGTTAAAGTATATGTTTTTAGATGCGGAAAATATAAATCTGCAGTAGAGCCATATTTAAGAAATGAAATATCACCAGATGTTAAAAAAAGAGAACAAAAATGGTTAAATGATTTATGGTTTAATTATTTAAAACAAGTTTCTAAAAATAGACATGTTTCAATAAAAAGTATTAATCCTAGAGCAAAAGAAAAAATTAAAGAATTAAAAAGAATAAATGGTAATCAAAGTAAATATGCCTTAAACCATCATTTAGTTGATGTAGTTGCTTCTAAAGAAAATGTTTTACAAGATCTAAAAATCAGTTTAGATAATGTGTTTGGAATAAATAATTATTATATTAAAAGTTTTAAAAAATATGTATTAGAAGATAAATATATACATTTTGACCATTCAAAAAACAAAATTGCTATTATTACGAATAATGGAACTATTTCAAATTCTGAAGATCCGTTAAATTCAATTAATTCATATGATACTGTTATAAAAATTAAAAGAGCCAAAAATAATCCTGATGTTAAAGCTTTAATTTTATATACTAATAGTCCAGGTGGATCTTTAAACGATTCTACAAAAATTCAAGAAGCATTAGAATCTTTTAAAAAATCTGGAAGATATGTTGTTACTGTTATGGGAGGAGTAGCAGCTTCAGGAGGATATTGGATATCGGCCCCTAGTAATTATATTATTGCAAATAAAAATACTATAACAGGATCTATAGGTATTTTTAGTGTTATTAGTAGTACAGAAAATCTTTTAAATTCATTAGGAATTTATTATGACCAAGTAAAAACTAATGATATAGATTATTCATTATTTAAAAAAAACTTAACGCCTGAAATACAAGAATTATTACAAATATCTGTAAACAATGGATATTCAAGATTTTTAAATTTAGTAGCTCACTATAGAAAACAAACAACAAAACAAATAAATAAAATTGCTAGTGGACAAGTATGGACTGGAGAAGAAGCAAAAAAAAATGGATTAATAGATAAAATAGGAGATTTTGATGATGCTGTCAAAAAAGCTGCAGAATTATCTCATTTTAAAAATTATAATTTAGTATGGATTACTAATCAAGATGAAAGTTTAAAAGCACAATTAATTGGTTCTATTTCTAAAACATTAGAAGATGTTTTAGAAGAAAATATTATTAATGTTTATTGTCCAAATTATATAAAAAATTTTTTAAAAATTTTATCTAAAAGTAATTACAGTTCATTAATTACCAATGATCCAAAAGATTTATACATTCTTTTTTTAAAATAAAATTAAAAAATTTTAATAAAAATTTTAAATAAACAGTGTTTAAAAAAAATTTAAACACTGTTTATTTTAAAAAATTTTTTATTAATATAAATAAAAAAAGTAAATAATATATTTAAAAAATAAATTTTTCAATATTTCTCAAAGAATGAATAGGATTTTTTAAAGAGTTTATAACTCTACCTAACACAATATAATCAATTGAATATTTATAAATATCCTTCAAAAGAATAAAATTTTTTTGATCATTTTTAGAAGATTTATTTAAACGAATTCCTGGAGAAATAATTTTTAAATTTTTGCATACGTTTAATTTTACTAAATTAGAATATTGACCTGGACAAACTACACCATCTAATCCCGCTTCTTTAGAAATTTTAGAAAGCTTTATTATATATTCTGGAACTGATAAAAAAAAACCCATATTTTTTAAATTAACATTAGATAAACTACTTAAAATAGTTGCTGACACTAATAGTGGAGGTTTATGATTAAAATAAGAAATTGCTTTTTTAGCATATTTTAGCATTTCTATTCCTCCGCTAGCATGAACACTAATCATCCATAAATTTTTTATATTTTGAAATGATTTAATTGCTTTAAAAACAGTAGTAGGAATATCATGAAATTTTAAGTCTAAAAAAACTTTAAAGTTCATTTTAATAATTTTTTTTAAAAAATTTACTCCATATAATGAAAAAATTTCTTGACCTACTTTTAATATGTATTTAGAAGGATTTAAATAATTAATAAAATTTATTGCTTTTTTTTCATTAGAAAAATCTAAAGCAATAATTATTTTTTTTTTTTGATTTTTTTTTTTTAAAAATTTCATATTTTTCCTAATTTTTACATTTTATATTTATTACGATTAAATAAATAATTATTTTAATAAAAAAAAATAAAAAATTTTATTAATTAATCAAGATAAATTAAATCATTTATTGAATATCAGCATGATAAGAAGATCTTACTAAAGGGCCACAAAAAACATTTTTAAAGCCTATATCAAAAGATATTTTTTCTAATTCTGAAAATTCTTTTAAAGATGCATATTTTTGAACAGGAAAATGTTTTTTACTAGGTTGTAAATATTGACCTATTGTAATCATAGAAACACCATGATTTTTAAGATCTTTTAAAACTTGTATTACTTCTTTTAAAGTTTCTCCTAATCCCAACATTAAACCAGATTTTGTTGGAATGTTAGGATTTTGAACTTTAAATTTATATAATAAATTTAAAGAATTTTTATAATTAGATCCTGGTCTAACTTTTTTATATAATCTAGGAACATTTTCTATATTATGATTAAATATATCTGGAGGGTTTTTTTTTAAAATTTTTAAAACTAAATTATGTTTTTTTTTAAAATCAGGAACTAAAATTTCTACTTTAATATTTGGATTTTTTTTTTTTATAATTTTAATACAATTGGCAAAATGTTGTGCTCCTCCATCTTTTAAATCATCTCTATTTACTGAAGTAATCACTACATGATTAATTTTCATTAAATTTACTATTTTTAAAATTTTTTTTGGTTCTTCAGAGTCTACAATAGAAGAATGTGGTCTTCCATGAAGAACTGCGCAAAAATTACATTTTCTAGTGCATATATTTCCTAAAATCATAAAAGTTACTGTGCCATTAGAAAAACATTCTGATAAATTTGGACATTGAGCGGATTCACATACAGTATGTAAATTATTTTTTCTTAATTTATTTTTAATTTTTTGAATTTTATTAAAATTTTCAGGAAGTTTGATTCTAATCCATTTTGGTTTTTTTAAAAAAAATTTTTTTTTTGACATAATTATTTTATATATTATTAAAAAGTTTAAACAAAAATATTTTAAATTAATTTATAAATTTTAAAAATAATAAAAACTTAAAATTTAATTTTTATAATTTTTAATTTTAGAATTATAAGTTTATATTATAAATAAACAAATTTTTTATTTTATATAATTAAAAATTTTATAATTAAAAATTTTTAAAAAATTTAATAAAAAAACTCTTTTAAAATAATTTAATGTAATATTTGGAACAATATTAGATAAATTTTCCATAATTAAAAATTTATTTCCACAAGGTTTTATATATTTAAAATATTTTAAATCAGTAAAAATATTAATAGAAATACCATGCAAAGAATGACCTTTTTTAATTTTGAAACCCATAGAACAAACTTTTTTATTTTTTATATAAATCCCTGGATATTTTTTTAAATAATAAGATTTTATGGAAAAATGAGCTATACTATTTATAGTAGATTGTATAATTTTTTTCAAAAACTTTTTCACTGTAATTTTATTTTTTATTAAATTAATTAAAAAATAAATAGTTTGTTGACCCGGGCCATGAAATGTAATGTCTCCTCCTCTATCTGAAGAAACAACAGAAATATTTTTAATATTTTTATGTATTTTTTTATTAATTGAATTTTTTAAACCTTGTGTATAAATTGGATAATGTTCTACAAACCAAATTTCATCTAAATCATTTTTACATTTTTTATTAATAAAATTATGCATTAAATTAAAAGTCTTATTCCATTGTATGAGACTATAATTTCTAACAATTATTTTTTTTTTCATAATATTTAAAATTAACAAAGTAAAATAAAAAATTAATATTTTAATATATAAATACAGATTTTATTCCAGAAACAATAAATTCCATACCTAAAGACATTAATAATAAACCCATAATTTTTGAAATAATTCCCATACCTGTTTTTCCTAAAAAATTAATAAAAAAAGGAGATAATCTAAATAATATCCAACAAAATAAAGCAAAAGAAAAAATTACAATAATAGAAAAAAATAAATTCATAAAATTATCACATTGAGAACTCCATAATATAGTAGAACTAATTGCTCCAGGACCAGCAATTAAAGGAATAGCTAAGGGAATAATTCCAACATCTTTATTTAATATTTTTGTTTTTTTTTTTTTTTTTTTACAATTATTAATCATATTCAATGCAAAACTAGAAATTAATATTCCACCTGATATTTTAAAAGATTGAATTGAAATTGAAAATAAATTTAAAATAAAATTTCCTAAAATTAAAGAAGTACATAAAATTAAAGAAGCAGTAAAGTTTGAAACAAAATTTATTTTATTTATTTTTTTTTTCGATAAACTTTTTGTCATACTAATAAAAACTGGTATTAATCCTATAGGATTAATCAAAACAAACAAATTAAAAAAAAATTTAATGTAATACAATAAAAAAATACTTGTCATTTTGTAAATTTTTCCTTACTATAATAAAAAAAATTTATTATATTATAATTATAAACAATAAAAAATTTTTTATAATTTTAAAAAATTTAAAATTGTTTTAATATATTTTTTTAATATAAAATAAATTATATTTAATCAATTATTTTAGCAATTATTCTATGAGTATTTGATTCAATATGAAGAATGCAAACTTTTATAATATCAAAAATTTTAAATACAATCTTATTATTTTTAAAAACAATCTTTTTTTTTAAATCATATTTATATTTTGTTTTTAATATATATTTTTTTTTTCTCATATAAATCTTTGGAATAAATACTATAGCTCCATTTTCAATAATTTTTCCTTTTATGCCTAATTTATAAATATCAATTATTTCTATTAAAAAAAATTTTTTAAAATTTTTTTTATCTTTTAAAAAGATAGCATATAACCAATTTTCTACTTCTTTAAAAGCTAATTTATGCTTTCTTTTTTTTTCATTAATTTTAGACAATTTTTTATATTTATTTTCTACATAATTTTTTTTTAATATTATAGATTTTAAAAATCTATGATTAATGATATCTGTATATTTTCTTATAGGAGAAGTCCAAGTTGCGTAAACTTTTAAACCTAAAGC
This sequence comes from Buchnera aphidicola (Drepanosiphum platanoidis), assembly GCF_964020165.1. Taxonomy (NCBI): domain Bacteria; kingdom Pseudomonadati; phylum Pseudomonadota; class Gammaproteobacteria; order Enterobacterales; family Erwiniaceae; genus Buchnera; species Buchnera aphidicola. The sequence goes on along the minus strand of NZ_OZ026537.1, from coordinate 26,878 downwards.
ATAATGTGGTTTTGGGGAATAACTGAGTTCTCCTAAAGATTGAAATTTTTGAATTTTTTTAATTAAATTATAATTTTTTATTGATATTAAATAATTATATAAACGTTGATAACCACGTAAAGTAATTATCTGTTTATAAGAAATATTAATATTTTCTTGTAATAAAAAATGTGAAACTTTTTTTGCATTATTTATATCAAAACCAGAATGTGTATTATATATACCAAAATTTTTTTTTTTTGAAAAAATTTTAGCCGCACTTATATTAGCTGCAATCATAGATTCTTCAACAATTTTATGAGCAATTCTTCTGCTTTCTTGATATACATTTAAAATCTCTCCAGAGTCTGATATTTTAAATTTATAATCTTTATTTTCTGGAAAAATTAAGGTATGTTCTTTTCTCCAAGAATATCTTAAGTGAAAAAAATTATTTAATAAAATTAATTGATTTTCTATAATTTTACTATTTGGATTCCAAGATCCTTTATTTTCTAACCAATTAGAAACATTTTCATATGATAATTTTGCATGAGATTTAATCCAAGCTAAAAAAAAAGTAGAATTTTTTTTAATTGAACCATTTTTTAAGATAATCATTTTACACACTAATACTGGTCTTTTTTTAAAAGGTTTTAATGAACATAAATTCTCTGATAAAAATCTTGGCAACATAGGAACATTAAATCCAGGAAGATAATGAGTAAAAGATCTTTGTAAGGCAATTTTATCAATTTTATCTTTTTTATTAATAAAAGAAGTAGGATCTGCAATTGCTATTTTTAATAAAATTCTTTTTTTACTTAATTTTTTAATAAAAATAGCATCATCAATATCTTTTGTACTTTTATTATCAATTGTAATAAAAGGAACTTTAGTTAAATCAGATCGAATGTTTTTATATTTTATAACAAATTTTTTTTTAGAAATTATAGGCTCTGAACTATCTAAATTATATTTATTCAAAATTACTAACCAAGGAATAAAAATATTTTTTTTTTTAGAAATTAATTTGATAAGTTTAGCTTGAAATATATTTTCTTTATTTAATTTATGTTTTTCTAATTTTGCAATAAACCAATCTCCTGATTTTAAAAAAAAAAATTTGATATCTTTTTCAAATATTTCAATAAATTCATTAAAAAAAAAATTTTTTGGAACAATATAAAATATATTATTAATTTTTTTTATATATCCTACAAATTTTTTTAAAAAAGAATTAATTAATTTTTTAGGTATAGCTATTTTTTTATTATTTTTTATAATAATCTTTGCATAAATTTTATCTCCATGTAATACTTTTTTCATATATTTTTTGGAAATAAAATAATGCTTTTTAGATTTTATTGTTTCTAAAAATCCAAAACCTTGATAATTTTTTTTAACTATCCCTTTAATCAATTGATTTTTTTTTTGAAACTTTCTTTTTAACTTCATAAGAATTTTATTTTTAAAAAACATTTTTTAACCTAAAAGTTGATTAATTTATATAAAAAATTAATAAAATATTATTGTGTATACAAAAAAAAAAAAAAAAAAAAAAAAAAAAAAAAATTTAAAAAAATAATTTAAGTTTTAATAAAAAAAATAAAATATAAAATTTTAATTTATAACATTATTAAAACCTCCATCAACATAAATAATTTGCCCAGTTATTCCTCTAGATAAATAACTACTTAAAAATACAGCAACATCACCAATTTCAGACAAAGTAACGTTTTTTTTTAAAGAAGATTTATTTTTATACTTTAATAATAATTTATTAAAATTTTTAATTTTATAAGTAGAAGCAGTTTTAATTGGTCCTGGAGAAATTGCATTTACTCTAATTTTTGGACCTAATGCTAAAGATAAATATCTTACACTAGACTCTAAAGAAGCTTTTGCTAATCCCATAAAATTATAATTTTTTAAAATTCTTTTAGATCCTAAATATGAAATAGTTAATAATGTAGAATTTTTTTTTAAATGTTTATAAAAAACTTTAGCTATTAAAGAAAAACTATAAGAAGTAATTAAATGTGATTTAATAAAAGATTTTTTAACTATTCCATCTAAATAACTTCTGTTTAAAAATTTTAACTTTAAATATGCTACAGCATGAATAATTCCATTTATTTTAAAATTATATTTTTTTAATTTTTTAGGTAATTTTTTAATTTCTTTATCATTTTTAAAATTACATTTTAACAATATATCAGAATTAAAATTTTTAATAATTTTTAAAATTTTATTTTTTAATTTTTTATTTTTATATGTAAATGCTAATTTTGCTCCTTGTAAATACATTGATTTAGCAATACCATACGCTATTGAATATTTATTTAACAAGCCAATAATTAAAAATTTTTTTCCATTTAAAAACTTCATTTTTAAATACCTTAAAATTTAAAAATAAATTAACCAAAAATATTTATGTAATAAAATTTTATAAAAAATTCTAATTATGTTAGATAAATATATTATAAAAAATAATATTTTTATTTTTTATAAATAAAAATTTTAATATTATTATATGAATAATTATTATTTATAAAATTTTTTTAAAAAAATATTAATTAATAAAAAAAATAAAAAAATTTTAAAATTTTATATTATAAATTTTGATAATTTTATTATAAAAAAATTATTTAAATATATTTAAAATATAGATATTAAAAAAATAAATATTAAATTTTAAAAATTTTTTATATTACATTTAATTAAAATTTTATATTTTATTTAAAATATTTATACAAAATTATATAAAATAATATTTTTATTATATCTACTGAAATTTTGCTTAATAAGATTAACAAATTTATATATAAAAAAATATCAAATTATATAAATATAATATATTTTTATAAAAATTGAATTAAATCATAAATATTATGTAAACAATATTTATAAAATTTTAATAATTTTATTTAAATTAATTTAACTTTAAAATAAAAAAATAAAAAAAAATGTTTATTGTTATTTAATAAATTTTTAAAAATTTTTTTTGATTAAAAATAAAAAATTATAATAATTTAATTTAAAAATTTTTAATTTTATATTAATATTTTAATCTTATATTATATACTTATTTATTTATATTTGAAGATATAAACATTAAAATGAATAAACTCTTACTTTTTTAAAACTTTATTTTAATTAGAACTAAAGAAATTGTAGTTTTAAAAATTTTTAAATATAAAAATATATTAAAAATTTTAAAAAGAATAATTTTAAAAATTTTTTTTTAAAATATATTTTTTAAATAATTTATTTTCATAAATTTTTAAAAAAATAATATAAAATAAAATATTAACTAAAAATTTTTATTTAAATTAAACGATAATATTTTTTTTAATTATTCCTCCACCTAAACAAATTTCTTTTTTATAAAAAACAATAGATTGACCAGGAGTAACTGATGAAACTTTATTAAAAAAAATTACTTTTAATAATTTTTTTTTATATTTTTTTACAACACATAAATTTTCTTTTTGTAAATATCTAATTTTAGCTTTACATTTAAAAGGAAATTTTATAAAGTTTTTATTAATCCAATTTATATTTTTTGCAATTAATATAGTAGACATCAAATAAATATTATTTCTTCCTTGAGCTACAATTAAAGAATTTTGTTTTATATTTTTACGAACTACATACCAGGGTTTATTTAAATGTTTCTTTAAACCACCTATTTTTAGCCCTTTTCTTTGACCTATAGTATAATTAAATAAACCTTCATGCTTTCCAATAATTTTGTTTTCTATTGTACATATATTTCCCCGAGATTTAGAAATATATCGAGTAATAAATTTTTTAAAAGATTTAGGTTCAATAAAACATATTCCAGTAGAACTTTTTTTATTAAAAACATGAAAATTATTTTTTTTTGCTATATTTCTTACTTTTTTTTTTTTTAAGTCTCCGATTGGAAATATAATTTTTTTTAACTTTTTTTCTTTTAATGTATATAAAAAATATGTTTGATCTTTTTCTTTATCTATACTTTTACATAAAAAATTTATATTATTTTTCACGATATTTCTTGCATAATGACCAGTAGCAATAAAATCTGCTTTTAAAACGTTAAAAACATACTTTAAACAAATTTTAAATTTTATTTCTTTATTACATACAATATCTGGATTAGGTGTATTACCCTTTTTATATTCATATAAAAAATTTTTAAAAACTATATTCCAATATTCTGCAGAAAAATTTATTTTATGTAAGCGTATATTTAATAAATCACAAATTTTTTTAGCATCTTTCAAGTTTTTTTTAGATTGGCAATAATTATTTTCATCATTTTCTTCCCAATTTTTCATGAATAATCCTTCTACATAATATTTTTTTTTTAATAAAAAAGCAGAAACAGAAGAATCAACACCACCAGACATAGCAATAATAACTTTTTTTTTTTTTTTTAAATTAATTTTTTTAATATGATTTATCATTTTTTTACCTTAAAATGGTTTTATAATAATTACATAAACAAAAATAAAATACTTTTATTTATTTTAATTAGGTTAATACTTATGAAAAAAATAAGAAATTTTTCAATAATTGCGCATATTGATCATGGAAAATCTACTCTTTCAGATAGATTAATTCAAAAATGTGGTGGATTATCTGAAAGAGAAATGTCTAATCAAGTTTTAGATACTATGGATATAGAAAAAGAAAGAGGAATTACTATAAAAGCTCAAACTGCTGCTATTAATTATACATCTAAAAATAAAAAAAAATATCGATTAAATTTAATCGATACTCCAGGACATGTCAACTTTTCTTATGAAGTATTTAGATCTTTATATGCCTGTGAAGGAGCTTTATTAGTAATTGATGCTTCTCAAGGAATAGAAGCTCAAACATTAGCAAATTTTTATTCAGCTAAAAAAATGAATTTAAAAATTATACCAGTAATTAATAAAATAGATTTACCACATGCTCATCCTAAAATAATTTTAAAAGATTTAGAAAAAATTATAAAAATACCACCTTCTGAAGCTGTTTTATGTTCAGCAAAAACTGGAAAAGGAATTAATAAATTATTAGAAAAAATTATACATTCTATTCCTAAACCTTCCGGAAACTCAAAAAAATTGTTACAAGCATTAATTATTGATTCTTGGTTTGATAATTATTTAGGTGTAGTTTCATTAGTAAGAATTAAAAATGGAATTTTAAAAAAAAATTCTAAAATTCAAATTATGAGTACAAAAAAAACATATAAAATTGAAAAAATTGGAATTTTTACACCTAAAACAATAAATTTAAAAAAATTAAAATGTGGGGAAGTTGGTTGGATTATCATAGGAGAAAAAAATATATTATCTGCACCAGTAGGTGATACTATTACATCTGTAAAAAATCCTTCAAAAAAAATTTTAAAAGGATTTAAGAAAATTACCCCACAAATATATTCTAGTTTGTATCCTATAGATTCTAATCAATATAGAAATTTTAGAACTGCATTAGAAAAATTAAGTTTAAATGATGCTTCACTATTTTATCAACCAGAAAATTCTAAAGCTTTAGGATTTGGGTTTAAATGTGGATTTTTAGGTGTATTACATTTAGAAATAACAAAAGAAAGATTAGAAAGAGAATACAATATAGATGTTATTTCCACTTCTCCGGCAGTAATATATAAGATAAAAAAAAATAATAAAAATATTTATATAAATTCTCCTGAAAATTTTCCAAAAAATAATAAAAAATATATTATTAAAGAACCAATTGCAGAATGCACTATATTACTTTCAGAAAAATATATAGGAAATATTATGAATTTATGTATTAAAAAAAGAGGAATTCAAAAAAATATGATTTATCATAATCCAAGAAAAATAATTTTAATTTATGAAATTCCTATGTCAGAAGTGGTATTAAATTTTTTTGACGATATTAAATCAGTTTCTAGTGGATATGCATCTTTAGAATATAAATTTAAAAAATTTAAAAAATCTGATTTAGTATGTTTGCAAATTTTTATTAATTCTGAAAAAATTGATGCATTATCTTTGATAATTCATACAAGTAAAGCAATAAAAAAAGCTAAAAAAATAGTAGCAAAAATGAAAAATATAATTCCTAAACATCAATTTGAAATTAATATTTTTGCAATTATAAAAAATAAAATAATTGCAAAATCAACTATTAGACAATTAAGAAAAAATGTATTATCAAAATGTTATGGAGGAGATATATCAAGAAAAAAAAAATTATTACAAAAACAAAAAATCGGAAAAAAAAAAATGAAAAAGATTGGAAAAATTAATATGCCTAAAGAATCATTTTTTTCTATTTTATACTCTAACAAAAATTATTCAGGAAAAAAAAATGATTAACTTTTTTTTAATGTTTTTATTCTTTTTATTTGTTATTACTAGTATTTCATGGATTATAAAAAAAATTAGATTTTTTAATTACAAAACAAAATATAAAAAAAAAAAAAAAATTTTAATAAATAATTTTAAAAAAAATTTAACTGAACTATTTCCATATATATTATTTATCTTTGTTTTTAGATCATTTTTTTTAGAACCTTTTCAAATACCTTCTCGATCAATGTCTCCATCATTATTAGCAGGAGATTTTATTATAGTAAATAAATTTATTTATTTTATCAAAAATCCTTTAACCAATAATATTATTTTTAAAAATTATTTACCAAAAAGAGGAGATATTATAGTTTTTAAATTTCCTTTAAACAAAAAAATAAATTATATAAAAAGAATTATTGGCATTCCGGGAGATATAATTATATATGATTATAAAAAAAAAACTATTTCTATAAAAAATTCATATAAAAAAACTATTGAAAATAATAATATTAAAAATATAAATATTAAATATAAAAAATGTAAATTCTATCATTATAAAAAAAATTTTTTTAAAAAAAAATATATATATTACGAAGAAATTATAAATAATAAGGTTCATTATATTAAAACAAAAAAAAATTATTTAGATCAGATAAATTTATATTGGAATCAAAATAATAAAATTAAAGGAAAATGGGAAATTCCATCAGGTTATTATTTTGTTTTAGGTGATAATAGAGACAATAGTTTTGATAGTAGATATTGGGGTTTAGTTCCTGAAAAAAATATCGTTGGAAAAGCTTTTTTTATATGGTTTAGTATTAAACAAAATAAAAATGAATATCCAACAAACATTAGATTTAAAAGAATAGGAACATTTATTAAATAATTTTTTTTATTTTAAAAAAATTATTTAATTATAATGAAATAAATATAAATTTATATATGTATAATATTTAAATTTTGAATGTTTATAACATTAAAGTATAATAATTTAAAGTTTTTACATAAATTGGTAAAATATGAAGCAAAAAGTAGTAAAAAAAATTCAAAAAATATTAGGATATGTATATAATCGAAAAAATCTTTTAAAACAAGCATTAACACATAGAAGTTCTAGTAATCAACATAACGAAAGATTAGAATTTTTAGGAGACTCAATACTTAGTTTCGTAATTGCTACAGCTTTATATAAACATTTTCCAGACGTTAATGAAGGAGATATGAGTAGAATGAGGGCTTCTTTAGTTCGAGGAAGAACTTTAGCCCAAATAGCTTTTGAATTTAATTTAGGAAAATATTTATTATTAGGTCAAGGAGAATTAAAAAGTGGAGGTTCTAAAAGAGAATCTATCTTAGCTAATACAATAGAAGCAATTATTGGAAGTATTTTTTTAGATAGTAACATTAAAATAGTTGAAAAATTAATTTTAAAATGGTATAAAAAAAGATTAATAAAAATTACACCTAAAGATACAAAAAAAGATTTTAAAACAAGGTTACAAGAATATTTACAATCTAAACATTTACCTCTTCCTTCATATAAAGTAATAAAAATATATGGAGAAGCTCATAATCAACTTTTTACAATACGATGTAAGATTATTACTTTTTCAAAAGTTTCTTTAGGTGTAGGGTCTAGTCGTAGAAAAGCTGAGCAAAATGCAGCAAAAAATATTTTAAATTTATTAAGGATTAAATAAAAAAAGTGCTTTCTAATACAATTTTAATAATTGGTAAAGTAAATGTTGGAAAATCTACTTTATTTAATAAATTATTAACAACTAAAATTTCTATTACATCAAATAAAAGAAATACTACTCAAAAAAATATTTTTGGAATTCAAACACAAAAAAATATTCAAAATGTTTATATAGATACAATAGGATTTAAAAATATATTATCAATTAAAAATTATATATTAAAAAAAAAATATTTAAAAATAAAAAAATATGAATTAAAAAAAATTAATGTAATATTATTCGTTTTAGAAAAAAATCAAATTATTAAACATTTTAAAAATATTAATAAAATCATAAAATTTCAAAAAAAGATACCTATAATTATAGTAATTAATAAAATTGATTATATTACAAATAAACATTCTTTACTTCCTGTAATAAAAAAAATTAAAATTTTAAGTCATATCAATATTATTCCAATTTCTGCAAAAAAAAAAGAAAATATAGAAAATTTAAAAAAAATTATTGATACTTACGCTTGTAAAGTTAAAAACCATAATTTTAATAAATATCAAAAAACAAATTTATCAATACAAGAACAAATTATTAATATAATTAAAGAAAAATTTTTTAGAAATTTTTATAAAGAACTACCATATTCTAATAATATAAAAATAAAAAGTTTCAAATTAAATAAAAAAAAAGAATACATTATTAAAGTTAATGTATTTATAAGAAAAAAATCTCAAAAAAAAATTTTTATTGGAAAAAATGGTAAAAAGATAAAAGTATGTTCTATTCAAGCTAAAAAAAATATAAAAAAAATATTAAAAAAAAAAGTACACTTATTTTTAACAATTAAACAAAAAAAATAAACTTTTAATTTAAAATTTAGATTAATCTAAGTACATTTTTTTAACTTGCTTAGATTAATCGTAATATAAACTAATTTTATTAGGAAAAATATGATTATAGGAATTGGGATAGATTTACTTAAATATAAAAGAATAAAAAGAATTTTTAAGATTTTTAAAAATCGATTTGTAAAAAAAATTTTATCAAAAAATGAAATTAAAATATTTTATAAAAAAAAAAATATTAATTTTTTAGCTAAAAGATTCGTAATTAAAGAAGCAGCTTCTAAAGCATTTGGAACAGGAATAAATTATGGAATTTTTTTTAAAAATTTTGAAATTTATAAAAATAAAAAAAATAAACCAAAAATTAAATATTTTAAAAAAAATTTAAAATTTATAAAAAAAAAAAAAATAAAAAAATCTTATGTAAGTTTTACAAAAGAAAAAAAATATTTTTCATCAATTGTAATTTTAGAAAATTAAATATTTCTTTTTTTTATAAAAAAATCTTTTAATATATATTTACATTTTTTTTTTAAAATGTTTTTTTTTATTTGTATTTTTTTATTATTTTTTAAAATTTTCAAATTATTTTTTATAGATGTATTTTTAGCTCCAAAAATTATTTTTTTTACTCTACTAATTAAAATAGCATTTAAACACATATTACAAGGTTCTAAAGTAACATATAATTCAGTATTTAAAAGCCTATAATTTTTTAAATATTTACCTCCATTTCTTAAAGCAATTATTTCTGCATGAGCTGTAGGATCATGCATACAAATAGATTGATTCCAACCTACTCCCACTACTATTTTTTTTTTATAAACTAATACAGCTCCAACAGGAACTTCTCCTATATTTTGTGAAATTTTTGATAAAAATATTGCATAATTCATCCATAAAATATCGTTATTTTTTTTCATAAAAAAAATTCCTATATTAAAAAATTTTAAATTGTAAAAATTTTAAAAAAAAATTTAATAAAAATTTTTAGAAATTCTACTCAATTCTTTTTTTATAGTATTAGTTTTTTTTATTTCTCTTTTATCGATATTTTTTTTTCCTTTTGACAAAGATATTTTTATCTTACACCAAGATTTTTTCCAAAACATTGAAATAGGAACTAAAGAATAATTTTTTCTTTGAATATTATTTTTAATAAATAAAATTTCTTTTTTTTTTAACAAAATTTTTTTTGTTCTAGAAACATCTAAATCAACATTTATAGATGTTGTTTTAATAGGATTAATTCTACAATTTAATAAAAAAATTTCAAAATTTTTATAAATTAAATAACTATTACTAATATCTACCATATTTTTACGTACAGATTTAATTTCCCATCCTTTTAAAACTAACCCTGCTTTAAAAGTTTTTTTTATAAAATAATTAAAATATATTTTTTTATTTCTACAGATAATTTTATTTTTTTTTTTTTTTTTATTCATAATACATTTTATTTGTAAAACTTGTTTTTCAAAAAAATTTTATCAATAAATTGATAATTTAAATAATAAATTTTCATATTTATTAAAAATTTTATATTTTATATATTTTTTAAAAATTAAAAATTTGAAGAAACTATTACCATAGCTGGTCTTAACAAAATTTTATTTATTAAATATCCTTTTTGTAAAACTTTAATAATATAATTCTCTTTTACTGAAGAAGATTTTTTTGTTAATACAGCTTGATGTATTAATGGATCAAAAACAACATTTTTATATTTTATAATTTTAATATTAAATTTTTTAAAAATTATTAAAAATAATTTATATATTTTTTTAGTTTTTTTATAAAAAAAATTTAAAGTATTTTTAAATTTTTTAAAAGATGAAATAGCTCGTTCAATATCATCTATTATAGGTAATAAAAAAATTATAATTTTTTTTAAAGATAACTTTAAAATTTTTTTAGATTTTTTATTTATTTGATTATTAGTTTTTTGAATTTTATCAGTATAAACTTTTTTTAAATTATAATAAATATTTTTTTTTTTTAAATATTTTTTTTTTAATTTTTTTATTTTTATTTTAAAATCATTTTTATTTAAAAAATTTTTCATAATATATTTTTCTCAAAATTTAAAAAAAAATTTTAAAAATTTATTTTAATAATTTAACTATTATTTTTAATAACAATTGGAGGAGTATAAGAAAATTCCATATCCCATGGTTGTTCTATCCAAGTTTTTTGAGGAATATTAATAACATAATTATCTACTAATTTTCTACCTAATGGTTTTGCAAAAATTGTAACAAAATATGAATATGGATAAATTTTTTTAATAATTTTTATAGTTCTTCCAGTATCTGCTAAATCATCTACAATTAATATGTTTTTATCTTTAATAATAGAATGTTTAATAATTTCTGTTTCTTTAAAACAGTCATGATTATAACTAGAAACACAAATAGTATCTACATACCTAATTTCAAGTTCTCTAGAAATAATAGAACATGGAACTAAACCTCCACGACTAATTGCAATTATTTTATTCCATTTAAATTTATTTTTATACTTATATAATTTTAGAGATAAAATTTTTGCATAAATTTGCATCATATCCCAAGTAACAATATATTTTTTACACATAAAACACTCTAAAATAAAAAAAAAATTTAAAAAATAAAATAAAACATAAATAATTTAATAAAATATTATTTTTTAAAAATTAAAAGAATAATTTTATAAAATTTATATATTATTATTAATTTTATTGTTAAAGAATAAAAAAAATTATAAATTTTTTTTCGGTGCGGACGGGGCTCGAACCCGTGACCTCCGGCGTGACAGGCCGATATTCTAACCAACTGAACTACCGCACCTTAAACTTAATAAAAAAATATAAAAAAAATAAAAAAAATAATAAATTTTTTAATTTAAAACTTATAAAATTAATTTTAAGAATATATAATATATAATATTTATATTAAAAAAAATATATAATATATTTATTAATACTTATATAAATTATATTTTTTTATAAAATTTTTTAAAAATATAATAAATTATATTTTTAAAAAAACTTTTAAAATAAAATTGTACTATATCTATGCTTAAAAAACAATATTAATTATCATAGTTTAAAATAAAAATTATTTTTTAATAAAATTTAAATATTTTTTATGATTTTTTAAATCTTTTAATGAAGATTTTAAAAAAAAAGGTTTTCTATTATTTTTATAATTTGAAAAAGAAATATTTTTTTTATTTTTTTCTTCTAAAATTTTAAAATTAATAGATTTTTGACCAGAAGTCATTAACAAATAAATTTTAGCTAATATATTTGCATCTAATAAAGCTCCATGAAAATTTCTATTAGAAATTACTTTATATCTTTTACATAATGCATCTAATGAATTTCTTTTTCCAGGAAATAAAACTCGAGCCATTTTTAATGTATCTGTAACTTTACAAATTTTTGTAATATCTTTAATTTTTGTATTTAAAAAAGAAAATTCATAATTTAAAAAATTAACATCAAAAGAAGCATTGTGAATAATTATTTCAGAATTTTTAATATAATTTAAAAAATTTAAATATATATGTGAAAATAATGGTTTATTTTTTAAAAAAGAATTAGATATTCCATGAATTTTAAAAGCACTTTCATCAATTTTTCTATTAGGATTAATATATTGATGAAAATTATTATTTGTAATTTTTCTATTTTTTATTTCTACTGCTCCTATTTCAATTATTTTATGATTTAAATATATTTTTCCTGAAGTATTCATTCCTGTTGTTTCTGTATCTAATACAATTTTTCTATTCGTAAAAGGTTCATTCATAATAATGTTAAATTTTTTGTAAAAAGGAAAATAAACATGTCTATAAAATTAAGAAAAGTTATTATATTTACAGACGGATCATGTTTAGGAAACCCAGGTCCTGGAGGTATTAGTATAATAATGATATATAAAAATTATAAAAAATTTTTTAATTATGGGTTTTTTTATACTACAAATAATAGAATGGAACTTATAGCAGTAATAAAATCATTGAAATTATTAAAATATCCTTGTAAAGTTACTATTAATACTGATAGTAAATATGTACAACAAGGAATAACAAAATGGATATTAAATTGGAGAATTCAAAAATGGAAAAAAAAAAACAAAAAAAAAATTAAAAATAAAAATTTATGGATTAAATTATATAAGTTAACTAAAATACATATTATTAAATGGAATTGGATAAAAAGTCATAATGGAAACATAAATAATGAAATTTGTGATAAAAATGCTAAAAAATCAGCAAAAAATCCTAAATATAACGATAAAAAATTTTTTTAAAAAATTTATAATAAATTTAAAATATTTTCAATAAAGTAATTTAAAAATTAAAATATAAAATAATAAAAATTATGAAATATAAAAATTATTGTATTCAATATATACCAATATTAGAAAATAATTTTGTATGGATTATACATAATTATCATACATGTATTGTTATAGATCCAGGTTCTGGGGAAAAAATAATAAAAAAAATAGAAGAAAAAAAATTAATTCCTACTTTTATTTATCTTACTCATCATCATTATGATCATATTAATGGAATAAAAAAATTTTTACAAAGATATCCAAATATAAAAATTGTAACATCAAAAATTTTATTTAAAAAAAAAAAATATTTAAAAAATCAAATTTTATTAAAAAAAAAAAATATTTTTTTTTTTAATAAAAATTATATAAAAACATTTTTTACTCCAGGTCATACTAAATATGATGTTTCATATTATTTAAAACCATTTTTTTTTTCTGGAGATTTAATTTTTACTGGAGGATGTGGAAATACTAAAGATGGATCTTTTAAAAAATTATATAATTCATTAAAATTAATATCAAAATTACCTAAAAATACTATTTTTTTATGTTCTCATGAATATTCTTTAAAAAATTTTGAATTTTTATCATATTTTTTTAAAAAAAATTTTTATATTAACGAATATTTTTATTATTTAAAAAAAATAAATTTTAAAAATTTTATTATTACAAATTCTTTAAAAATAGAAAAAAAAATAAATATTTTTTTAAAAATATTAAATTTAAAAAAAAATTTAATAAATAAACCTAACTTTTTAAATATTCAAATAAAAGAATGTTTAGAATATTACTGGAATGATTTAAAAGAAAATAAATGTAACAATTTTCAATATTTTAAATTTTTTAGAAAAATGAAAGATGTATTTTAAAATGTTGGAGCTAAGCGGCTTCGAACCGCTGACCTCCTGCGTGCAAAGCAGGCGCTCTACCATCTGAGCTATAGCCCCATATTTTAATTAAAAAAAAAATTTAAAAATTTTTTATATATTTTATATATATAAAAAAAATTTTAATTAAAATTTTTATTTTTTTATAATTTATTTATTTTTTATTTTTTTTATTTTTTTTTTATTAAATTTGATAATGGTAGGCCTGAGTGGACTTGAACCACCGACCTCACCCTTATCAGGGGTGTGCTCTAACCAACTGAGCTACAAGCCTGTTTTAAAAAAAATCAAAAAATCTGTGTGGGCACTTACTAATTCTAGTGACTTTTAAGGAGGTGATCCAACCGCAGGTTCCCCTACGGTTACCTTGTTACGACTTCACCCCAGTCATGAGACACAAAGTGGTAAGTGCCATCTTATTAATAAATTAATTAGTTAAGCTACTTGCTTCTTTTGCAACTCACTCCCATGGTGTGACGGGCGGTGTGTACAAGGCCCGGGAACGTATTCACCGTGGCATTCTGATCCACGATTACTAGCGATTCCGACTTCGTGGAGTCGAGTTGCAGACTCCAGTCCGAACTACGACATACTTTATGAGTTTGGCTTGTCTTCGCAGATTTGCTTCTCTTTGTATATGCCATTGTAGCACGTGTGTAGCCCTGGTCGTAAGGGCCATGATGACTTGACGTCGTCCCCACCTTCCTCCAGTTTATAACCGGCAGTCTCCTCTGAGTTCCCAGCTTAACCTGATGGCAACAGAGGACAAGGGTTGCGCTCGTTGCGGGACTTAACCCAACATTTCACAACACGAGCTGACGACAGCCATGCAGCACCTGTCTCATAATTCCCGTAAAGGCACTTTTTTATCTCTAAAAAATTTTATGGATGTCAAGACCAGGTAAGGTTTTTCGCGTTGCATCGAATTAAACCACATGCTCCACCGCTTGTGCGGGCCCCCGTCAATTCATTTGAGTTTTAGCCTTGCGGCCGTACTCCCCAGGCGGTCGACTTAATGCGTTAGCTTCGGAAGCCACTTCTCAAGGAAACAACCTCCAAGTCGACATCGTTTACAGCATGGACTACCAGGGTATCTAATCCTGTTTGCTCCCCACGCTTTCGCACCTCAGCGTCAGTTTTTGTCTAGGAGGTCGCTTTCGCCACAGGTATTCCTCCAGATATCTACGCATTTCACCGCTACACCTAGAATTCTACCTCCCTCTACAAAACTCTAGTTTTTTAGTTTCAAATGCCATTCCTAAGTTAAGCCCAGGGATTTCACATCTGACTTAAAAAACCGCCTACGAGCTCTTTACGCCCAGTAATTCTGATTAACGCTTGCACCCTCCGTATTACCGCGGCTGCTGGCACGGAGTTAGCCGGTGCTTCTTTTTTAGGTAACGTCAAAAAATAAATTTATTAAATTTATTTCATTTCTTCCCTAACGAAAGTACTTTACAACCCTAAGGCCTTCTTCATACACGCGGCATAGCTGCATCAGGCTTTCGCCCATTGTGCAATATTCCCCACTGCTGCCTCCCGTAGGAGTCTGGACCGTGTCTCAGTTCCAGTGTGGCTGGTCGTCCTCTCAGACCAGCTAGAGATCGTAGCCATGGTAAGCTTTTACCTTACCATCTAGCTAATCTCGTCTGGGCTCATCAAAAAGTGTAAGGTTTTTTTTAAAAAAAAATTAAAAAAAATCCCCTACTTTAGTTTTTCTTCAAAAACTTTATGCGGTATTAGCTATCGTTTCCAATAGTTATCCCCCTCTTAATGGTAGATACCCAGATATTACTCACCCGTTTGCCGCTCGCCGACAAAAAAAATTAAAAAAAATTTTTTTTTCGATGCCGCTCGACTTGCATGTGTTAGGCTTGCCGCTAGCGTTCAATCTGAGCCATGATCAAACTCTTCGATTGTAAAACTATGTAAAATTTTAAAAATTTATAAATGAAAAAATTAAACAAACATAATTAATTTTTGCACTAAAATTTTCTGTGCCCACACAGATTTTCTGATATTTTTTTAAAGAGCGAAATTATTAAAGTTTTTTTATAATATAATCTTTTTATTTTTTTGTCAACTAATATTTTAAAAAAAAACAAAATATTTAAAAATATTTAAAATAATTTAAAATTTTGATTAAATTTTTAAAATAATTTTAAAAAAATATAAAATTTTATTTTAATAAAAATTTTTATTTTAAAAAAAATATTAAAAATTATTATTTTATTATTTTTAAATTTTATACATTATTTATATTATAAATTTATATACATTATACTTTTTTATATTTTAAAAAAATATTATTAATAATAAAAAATTTTATAATAAAACATTTTTAATTATATTAATATAACATATATACATAAAATTAATACATTTAATTATACTATATTTTTATTTTATTTTTTTTTATTTTTTATATTACGTATTTAATATTTTAATAAAAATGTTAAATATATAATTTTTTATTTTAAATCAAATATAAAACATTAAATAAAAAAAATAAAAAAATAATATATATCAACATTAAATAAAAAATATAATAATTGAAAAATATGTATTATTAATAATAAGAAAAAATATAGTATATTTACTATTATCAATTTTTTAAAAAAAACACTATAAAAATAAAAAAACAAAATATATGAATATAAAACATAAAATTATAGAAATAATTAAAAAAAAAATAATAAAAAAAAAATATTTTCATTTTAAAAATATTATACTCCAAAAAAATGTTAATCCATTATATAAACATGATTATCAAATTAATAATTTAATTAATATTTCAAAAAAAAACAAACAACCAATTCAAAAAAATGCTAAAAAAATTGTTAAAATATTAAAAAAAAGTAAAATATTTAAAAAAATTGAGATTTCTGGAAAAATTTTTATAAATATCTATATAAAAAAAAAATGGATTGAAAAAAAAATTAATAAATTTTTTGAAAATAAAAATATTTATAAAAGAAATAATAAAAAAAAAATAAAAGTAATTCTTGATTATTCATCTCCTAATATAGCAAAAGAAATGCATGTAGGTCATTTAAGATCAACAATAATTGGAGATTCTATGTCAAGAATAATGGATTTTCTTGGATATCATGTAATTAGACATAATCATATTGGAGATTGGGGTTTACAATTTGGCATGATAATTTCATATTTAAAAATGAAAAAAAAATTAAAAAATATAAAAAAATTTTCTATAAAAAATTTAGAAAAAGCATATTTAAAATCTAAAAAAATATGCAAAGAAAATAAAAAATTTTATAAAAAATCTAAAAAAATAACAAAAAAACTACAATATAAAAATAAGTATTATTATTCTATTTGGAAAAAGATTGTTTTAATTTCAATAAAAGAAAATAATAAAATATATCGTTTATTAAATATAAAACTTAATAATAAAAATATTATGGGAGAAAGTTCATATAAAAAAATGTTACCTGATATAATTAAAGACTTATTAAAAAAAAAAATTGCTATCAAAAAATCTAAATCTATTATAGTTCCACTTAAAAACTATAAAAATAGATTAGGTAAAATGATGGCTGTAATTATCCAAAAAAAAGATAAATCTTTTTTATATTCTACTATCGATCTAGCATGTATAAAATATCGATGTAAATTTTTAAATGCAAAAAAAATTTTTTATTATGTAGATTCTCGTCAATCTCAATACTTTAAACAAATTTTTATGATTGCAAAAAAAGCTAAATATATAACAAAAAATATAAATGTTAAGCATCATATGTTTGGAATGATGCTATCAAAAACTAATAAACCTTTTCAAACAAGGTCTGGAAATACTATTAAACTTATTTTATTAATAAAAAAATCTCTTAAAAAATCTGAAAAAATTATTAAAACAAAAAACCCAACAATTTCTAATAAAAAACTTTCAAAATTATCTAAAATAATAGGTATTGGAGCTTTAAAATATGCAGATTTATCAAAAAATAGAAAAAAGAATTATATTTTTAATTGGAAAAAAATGATTAATTTTGAAGGAAATACATCTTTATATATACAATATGCTTTTTCAAGAATTCAATCTATTCTAAAAAAATCAAATATACAATTAAAAAAATTAAAAAATTCTATAAAAATATATAAAAAATATGAAAAAAATATATGTATAAAAATACTACAATTTGAAGAAACTATCAAAGAAGCAGCTAAACATGGTTATCCTCATTTAATTTGTAAATATTTATATGAATTATCTACTATATTTTCAAAATTTTATGAAAAATATTCAATATTAAACTTAAAAAAAAAAAAAAAAATTTTTAGTAGATTAAAAATTTCTTTTCTTACCGCTAAAATTTTAAAAAAAGGACTAAAATTATTAGGAATAAAAACAATTTCTAATTTATAAAAATTAAAAATAAATGTTTTAATTTATATCTTGTTTAATATAATGAAAAATTTTTATTTTTATAAAACTTGGAATTTCTTTATAAGATAAAATATGCAAATTAAATATTTTTTTTTTTAATATTTTTGCTAAAAAAAAACGTAATTTATCATTTACAATTAATATATGAGAATTAAATTTTAATGATTTTTTTTTCATATATTTATAAATTTCGTTAAATAATAAATGTAATATTTTTGAATCTATTACTATTTTTTTTTTCAAACATCTTAAAAAAATTTTTTCTAAAGAACAATCCATTCCAACAGCATATAAAACTTTATTATTATGAATTAATTTTTGAACAATTATTTTTTTTAAAGAAAGTCTTACTTTACTTGTTAAAAATTCTATATCATGTTTTTTATTATAAGAATATTCAATTAAAGTTTCTAATATAGTTTGCATATCTTTAATTGGAACATTTTCAAATAATAAATTTTTTAAAATTTTACAAATAATTTTTAATGATAAATTATTAGGAGACAAATTCTCTATAATTTCAGGAATATAATCATTTATTTTATTTAACATTTGTTGAGTTTCATACAATCCAAATAATTTATATAAAGAAATAGAAATAATATAATCTAAATGAGTTATAATAACTGAAATCGAATCAATAACAGTATATCCATAAAAAATTGCTTTTTTATAATTTTTTAAATCTATCCAATAAGATTTCATATGAAATATTGGTTCTTTTGCTGGAATACCAGAAATTTTTTTATTGTTTTTATTATTACGAATAGCTATAAATTTATTAATATAAACTATTCCATTAGCAATTTCTAATCCTTTTAAAAAAATTTTATAATTATTTTTTAATAAATTAATATTTTTTTTTATTTTTATTAAAGGAGGTAAAAAACCAATATCTTCAGAAAATCTCTTTCTAATAAAAAAAATTTTTTTTTCTAATAAACCATAATTATTTTTTTTAAAATGTTTTATTAAGTTAAAACTTAATTCTAATCTTAAAGTATCTTCTAAGCGAATATCTTTCCAAGAAATTTTTTTATTTTTATCAATAAACTTTTTTTTTTTATTATTTTTTTTTAAAATATTTTTCTTACTTTTTAACCATTGAAAAAAAATAAATAAAAAAAATGAAAATAACAAAAATATAATATTAGGCATTCCAGGTAAAAAACCAAAAAATCCTATTATAATACTACTTAATAAAATTAAATTTGGATTATTAAAAAAAAGTTGATTAAATATTTGGTCACTAACGTTTTTATTTGTTTCTACTCTAGAAACAATTATACCAGCAGCTGTAGAAATTAATAATGATGGTATCTGAGCAACTAATCCATCTCCAATAGTTAATAAGGTATATAATTTAATAGCTTTATAAATATTCATCTGATGCGTAGTAACACCTATTATTAGACCTCCTATAATATTTACAAACATAATTAATATACCAGCAATAGCATCTCCTCGAACAAATTTACTTGCTCCATCCATAGAACCATAAAAATCAGATTCTTGAAAAATTTCTAAACGTCTTTTTTTAGCTATTTTTTGTTTTATTAAACCTGTATTTAAATCACTGTCAACTGACATTTGTTTTAAAGGCATACCATCTAAAGCAAATCTAGCTGAAACTTCTGCTATACGCATAGATCCTTTAGTAATTACTATAAAATTAATAATTACTAAAATTATAAATACTATTATTCCAATAGAAAAATTTCCACCCACTAAAAAATTTCCAAATGATTCAATTACATGACCAGCTGAAAAATAACCATTATGACCAGACATTAATATTACTTTAGCAGAAGCAATATTTAAAGATAATCTCAATAATGTAGTGAATAATAAAATTGAAGGAAAAGCTGTAAAATTTAAAATTTTTTTTATAAACATCGAAACAAGAAGAACTATTATAGAAATTACTATATTAAATGTAAAAAAAAAATCTAATAAAATTGGATTTAAAGGAAAAATCATCATTAATAAAATCATTAAAATCAATATTGGTCCAAAAAAAATTTTCCAATTTATATCACTAATATTATTTTTAAAATTTAAATAAAAATTTTTCATATTTTTACGTTCTCTAATTTCTAAAATATTCAAATATATTTAAAAACATTATTTTTTAAAAAATTAAAAAATAAACTTATATATTTTTTTTGTGTTTTGATTTCCATGAACAAATAAATATTTTTGCAATTTTACGATATAAAAATTTTGGAATATCTTTATTTGTTTGACTAGTTTGAAACAAAATTTTTGACAATTTTAAAGATTTAAAAATAAAAATATTATTTTTTTTACCAAAAAAATAAATTTCATTAACTAAAAATCCTTTAATCGAATATATTATTTGAGGAGATTTCATAGTTTTTATATTATATTTTAAAGAAACTAAATAATTTTTAATATCAGTAATAATTATATCAGAATTTAAAATTTTCAATTTTATTTTTTTACTAATCATATGACTTTGTCTTTTTTTAATTCTAGATGATAAATAAAAATTTTTTTCTGAATTTTTTAATTCATCTTTTAATTCTTGTTTAGTCATTTTTAATAAATTTTTATATCTATAAAATTGAATAAAAATATCTATTAAAACAACTGGAAAAAAAAACAATATAAATAAAAAAAAATAATAAAATAACAAATCAATACTATATAAAATATTATAATTAGAAAAATTTTGAATCAAATTTAAAGATTTTAAAAAAAGTCTTTTTAACAAAAAAATAAAAATAATAAAAAATAAGAATAACTGTAATAAAATTTTAAAAACTTCTGTTAATATATTTTTATAAAAATCTTTTTTAAATTTTAACAAAGGATTTAATCTATTCAAATCCATAATAAAATTTCTAAAATTAAATAAACGATTATTAAATAAAATATAAGGAATAATACAAAATATAAAAATTAATGTCATAATTAAAAAAAACAATAAAAAAATTTTTTTTAAAATAAAAAAATATTTAAATAAAAAATTATTATTATTAATAATTTCTGAGTTAAAATTAAAACTAAATATTATTAAAAAAAAAAAAATATTAAAAATTTTACTTTTAAAAAAAAATATAGTTAAAAAACTACAAAAAACAATAATAAAAGAACAAAAATCTTTAAAATTTCTATTAATTCCTCGATCTTTAGATAATTTTATTTTTTTGCGTGTAGGAGACTCAGTTTTTTCATCATCACAAGACATATTTATTACACCTTAGTAATTAGATAAATGTATAATAATAAAAAATTAAAATTAAATTACAGTTATAAACTATAAAATAAACAATTAAAAAAATAAAAATATAAATAAAATAATACATTTTTTAAAAAAATTTTTATAAAATTTTTAATAAAAAAATATAAATTTCTAATTAAATCTTAAAAAATTAAAAAAATTTAGAAAAATAAAATATGAAAACAGATAATTATTTAATATCTACAATGAAAGAAAATCCTAAAAATATTAAAAATAAAAGTCATAGTTTAATGTTACGGTCAGGAATGATTCGAAAAACCTCTTCTGGAATATATATATGGCTTCCTAATGGATTAAAAGTATTAAAAAAAATAAAAAATATTATAAAAATTTTAATAAATAATATTAAAGGAATAGAAATTGATTTACCTTTATTACAATCTAAAAAATTATGGATACAAAGTAATAGAATAAATACTTACGGAAAAGAATTATTTAAATTAATAGATAAAAACAATAAAAAATTTGTATTAGGATCTACTCATGAAGAAATTATTACAAAATTTATTAGCAAAGAAATCTTATCTTATAAAAAACTTCCATTAATTTTATATCAAATAAAAAAAAAGTTTAGAGACGAAATTAGACCTAGAAATGGAGTAGTTAGATCAAAAGAATTTATTATGAAAGATGCATATTCGTTTCATGAAAATAAAACTTGTCTAAAAAAAACATATTTAAAATTTTATAAAATATATAAAAAAATTTTTAATTTCATAAAACTAAAATTTTGTATTGTAAAAACTAAATCAAAAACCATGGGTGGAAAAATTTCTCATGAATTTCATGCATTTTCAAAAGATGGGGAAGATAAAGTAATATTTTACAAAAAAAAAAATAAAACATATATTTTTAAAGATTTTTATAAAAAACATAAAAATTTTAAATTTTTTAATTTAAAAAAAATTCTAAAAATTCAAAAAACAATTTTTCAAAATTCAAAAAATAAAAATAAACAATATAAAATTTTAAATACCTATAAAATATTTTTTTTAAAAACTGTTAAAAATTGTAAATATCCAACAATAGCCATTTTAACAAAAAAAAAAAAAAATATAAATATAAAAAAAATTAAAAAGATTAAAAATATTTTTCTTCCAATAAAATTTTTAAATAAAAAAAAAATATTTAAAATTATTAAAATAAACTTAAAAAAAAAATACGCAGAATTTAAAAAAATTCCAATTTTTATTGATTATACATTTTTAAATTTAAATATAAATCAAATACAATTAAAAATTGAAAAAAAAATTATTAGTAAAATTAATTGGAAAAATAATAATAATGTTAATATAAAATTTTTAAAAATTTTAAAAAAATCTAAAAAAAACAAAAAAAATAAAAAAATTATATTTATCAAAAATAGTATAGAAATTGCTCACATATTTCAATTAAATAAAAAATATTCAAAAATTTTTAAAGCAAAAGTTCAAAATAAAAACTCTCATAATAAATATATTGAAATGGGTTGTTATGGAATTGGAATTAGTAGACTAATCAGTGTAATTATTAATCAAAATTATGATAAAAATGGAATAATTTGGCCAATTGATGAAATTTCTCCTTTTTATATTTCTATAATACCGATTAATATAAAAAAAAAAATTATATCTTTATATTCTCAAGAACTCTATAAAATATTAATAAAAAAAAAATTTGATGTAATTTTTTTTAATACACCTGAAAATCCAGGTACATTATTTTCAAATTCAGATTTAATGGGAATTCCATATAAAATTATAATTAATGAAAAAAATTTGAGAAAAGAACTAATAGAAATAAAAATAAGAAAAAATAATAAATGTTATCTAATCAAATTAAATAAAATTATTAAATTTTTTAAAAAAAAACAAAAATTATCAAAAAAAAAAATAAAAAAATTGTTAAACTAATAAAAAAATTTTTTTAGAAAAAAAAGAAATTTTAGAACTAAATTCATTCTTATAAATTTTTCCATAAAATAAAAAAATATTATCTTTAATTAAAATATTTTTATATTTTAAATATATATCTTGAAAAATTAAAATATTTAACGAATCAGATTCATCTTCTACAACTAAAATTGCCAAAATCTTTTCATTTTTTATAAATTTTATTTTAATAGACATCAATACACCAGATATATAAATAAATTTATTTACATGAAAAATAGAAATATTTTTAATTAATACTCTAGTTTTAGAATATTTATTAATTATATTTCTATAAAAATAAATTGGATGATTGGTTAAATAAACCCCAATCACAGATTTTTCTAAATTTAATTCAACTTTTTTAGACCAATTAATATATTTCATATTTATATCTTTTTTTTTTAAAGACTTATAAAAAATTTTACTATTAAATAAGTCTAATTGTTTAGAAGCACAAGATCTAAAATATTGAGCAGATGCTTTAATTGTATTTTCAACAGAATTTAATAATTCTAATCTAGTAATTTTAAAACAATCTAATGCTCCTGAAAATATTAAATGTTCTATGACTCTTCTTGTTAATTTACTTGGATCTAACCTAGAACATAAATTAAAAAAATTTAAAAACTTTCCATTTTCATTCCGTTCTTTAAGAATTAAGTTGATGACTACGTTTCCAATACCTTTAATTGCGCCTAAACCATATGATATTTTTTCTTTAACAACATAAAAATTTTTTTTACTAAAATTAATATTTGGAGGTAAAATTTTAATGTTTATTTTTTTAGATGCATTTATCAATAAAGAAATTTTATTTAAATTATACATTTCTGAAGTCATTGCAGAAGCCATAAATTCTTTAGGATAATGATATTTTAACCACAAAGTTTGATATGAAATGAAAGCATATGCAACAGAATGAGATTTATTAAATCCATAATTAGAAAATTTTTCTAATAAATCAAATAATTTATTTGATATATTTTTATTTATATTTATTTTCATTGATCCATAAACAAATTTTATACGATGCTTAGACATATCTTTAAAATTTTTTTTACTCATTGCTCTGCGTAATAAATCAGCTTCCTCTAAAGAATATCCTGAAATTTTTTGAGCAATTTTCATCACTTGTTCTTGATATAAAATAATACCATATGTAGACTTTAAAATTGGTTTTAACAAATTATTTTGTAACTTCTTAGATGGATAAAATATTTTTTCTATTTTATTTTTTCTATTAATAAAATTATCTACCATTCCTGATTGTAAAGGACCTGGACGAAATAAAGCTAATAAAGCTGTAAGATCTTCATAAGAACTTGGTTTTAAATTTCTAATTAAATTTTTCATTCCATATGATTCTAGTTGAAAAATTGCAGTATTATTAACTTTTTTTAACATTATATAAATATTTTTTTCATTTATAAAAAATTTTATGAAGTTTATTTTATATTTACAAGAATTACTATAGATATTTTTTTTTTGAATCATTTTTAAAGTAGATTGAATTATTGTTAAAGTTTTTAAACCTAAAAAATCAAATTTTACTAGTCCAATATTTTCAATATCATTTTTATCAAATTGAGTCATTGGAAAATTTGTTGATTCATCATAATATATAGGTAAAAAATTTGTAATTTTACTCGGAGAAATAACTAATCCTCCTGAATGTTTACCTACATTTTTTATCGTTCCTTCTAATTTTTTCGCAGTATTAAAAATTTCATATACTCCGGAATTGTTATTATAATAATCTAATAAACTAGAAGATTTTTTAAGAGCACTTTTTAACTTTATACCAGGATCTAAAGGAATTAATTTAGAAATATTATTTAAAAAACCATAAGGATATCCCAATGCTCGACCTACATCTCTAATTACTGATCGAGCTGTCATCTTACCAAACGTTATAATTTGACAAACTGAACTTTTTCCATATAAATTAGCTACATGTTCTATTACTAAATCTCTTTTTTCCATACAAAAATCAATATCAAAATCTGGCATAGAAACTCTTTCTGGATTTAAAAATCTTTCGAATAATAAATCAAATTTTATTGGATCAATTTCAGTAATATCTAAACAATATGCTACTAAAGAACCAGCTCCTGAGCCTCTTCCTGGACCTACAGGTATTTTTTTATCTTTAGCCCATTGTATAAACTCCATAACAATTAAAAAATATCCTGGAAAACCCATTTTATTAATAATTTTTAATTCACTTTTCAATCTTTTTTTATATATTTTTTTTAAACAATTATACTTTTTTATATTTTTAGAAAATTTTTTAAAACGTTTATCTAAACCTTCATAAGATTTTTTAATTAAAAAACGTGCTTCATCTTTACAATTTTCATTTTTTAAAATATTAAATTTTGGAAGATGATAACTATTAAGATCTATAATTAAATTACAACGTTTTTCAATTTCAACAGTATTCATAATAGATTCTGGAATATCAGAAAATAAATCTATCATTTCATTCTCTGGTTTTAAATATTGATGTTCACTAAAATTATATATAAAATTATTATCATGAATTCTATTACCAGAATTTATTGCTACTTTAATTTTATGAAAATAAAAATCTGATTTTTTTAAAAATTTTACATTATTTGTAGCTACTACTGGAATTTTATATTTTTCTGAAATATATAAAGCTCTATCAATATAAACATTTTCATATTTTTGATTATGTCTGATTAATTCTAAATAAAAAAAATTATTAAAATATTTTTTATAAAAATTTAAACTGGTAAAAATCAAATTTTTATTACCTGTCATTAAAACTTTTCCAAATTCTCCCTCCAAAGCTCCTGATAAAATAATTAATCCTAAAGAATATTTTATTAACCAAGATTTTTTAATATAAATCTTAAAATTTCGATTTCTTCTATTTTTATATGCTTTTGATATTAAAAGTAATAAATTTTTATATCCATTTAAATTACATGCTAATAACGTAATTTTCACTAATGAATTATTTAAAATTTCTGATAATAAATTTATTTCTACACCAATAATTGGCTTAATTGATTGACAATGAGCTTCTTTATAAAATTTTATAATTCCAAACAAATTATTAAAATCTGTTAAAGCCAAACTAGAAAATTTCATATTACTAGCTTTTTTAACGATTTTACTAGGACTAAATAAACCATCTATTAAAGAATAATCACTAGATATTTTAAGATGAATAAACGATGATTTTAACA